>NZ_MJYC01000058.1:0-9840 GCF_001763115.1 Campylobacter sp. BCW_4323
TTCTTTGACTTCATCAACCATAAAACAAAAAATGTTTCTACTATAGAAGTAAAAAGCAATGATGAATTTGGACAAATCTCAAGTGCTATCAACGAAAACATCCTTGCTACTAAAAAAGGTTTAGAACAAGACAATCAAGCTGTTAAAGAATCAGTTCAAACCGTATCAGTTGTAGAAGGTGGTAATCTAACAGCAAGAATTACTGCTAATCCAAGAAACCCACAACTTATTGAACTTAAAAATGTTCTAAATAAACTTCTTGATGTTTTACAAGCTAGAGTAGGTTCTGATATGAATGTTATTCATAAAATATTTGAAGAATACAAAAGCTTAGATTTTAGAAATAAAATCTCTAATGCTTCAGGAAGTGTTGAATTAACTACTAATGCTTTAGGCGATGAAATAGTTAAAATGCTAAAACAAAGTTCAGACTTTGCTAATGCTTTAGCTAATGAAAGTGGAAAATTACAAACTGCTGTTCAAAGCTTAACCACTTCTTCAAATTCTCAAGCTCAATCTTTAGAAGAAACTGCAGCAGCTTTAGAAGAGATCACTTCTTCTATGCAAAATGTTTCAGTTAAAACTAGTGATGTTATCACTCAATCTGAAGAGATTAAAAATGTTACAGGTATTATAGGTGATATTGCAGATCAAATCAATCTTTTAGCTTTAAATGCAGCTATTGAAGCAGCTCGTGCTGGAGAACATGGTAGAGGCTTTGCTGTTGTGGCTGATGAAGTTAGAAAATTAGCTGAAAGAACTCAAAAGTCTTTATCTGAAATAGAAGCTAATACTAATTTACTTGTTCAATCTATCAATGATATGGCAGAAAGTATTAAAGAACAAACTGCAGGTATTACTCAAATCAATGATAGCGTAGCACAAATTGATCAAACTACTAAAGATAATGTTGAAATTGCTAATGAATCAGCTATTATTTCTAGTACAGTAAGTGATATAGCTAATAACATCTTAGAAGATGTTAAGAAGAAGAGGTTTTAATTAGTCATTCAAGCCCAAAAAAGGGCTTGAATTTTAAAAATTTATGCTATGATTTTATATATTTTATCAAGGGAAATATATGAATTTATGGGATAAAAAAGCCAAAACTTACACAAGATATCAAAACACTTTAAACACCATACAAAAGCAAACTTTTGAATATTTACAAAATTTAAAGATTTCTTTTCAAAATAAAAACATTATAGATATAGGATGTGGAACTGGAGTTTGGACTTTACACTTAGCTAAAGAAGCTAAAGAAATTTTAGCTCTAGATAGTGCAAATGCTATGCTTGAAATTTTACAAGAAGATGCTAAAAAACTAAATCTTAACAATATAAAATGCGAAAATTTGAACTTTGAAACTTGGATGCAAAACAATCCTAATGCTAAATTTGATCTTGCATTTTTAAGCATGTCTCCTGCTTTGCAAAATGAAAAAGATTATGCAAATTTCTTAAATCTAGCTAAAATAAAAATTTATCTTGGTTGGGCTGATTATAGAAAAAGTGATTTTTTAGATCCGATTTTTAAATATTTTAATACCGAATTCAAAGGTTTTTATAAAAAAGATTTAGAAAGTTATTTGCTAGAAAAAAATATATTTTTTCATAAGATTGTTTTCGATGAAATACGCAAAGTTCAAAGAACGAAAGAAGAGGCTATAGAAAATGCTCTATGGCATTTAAGCATGAACAAAATCACAGTTTCCAAAGAAACTGTAAGTTCTTTTGTTGAAAATGATATTATTGAAACCATAGAATCTAAAATAAAACTTTTAATTATAAATAACTTATAAAAACATTAAGCTTATATTTATTACAATTTCACCGATTATTTTAAAGGAGTTTTTAATGGTTAAAAATTTAATCATCAAATTTGGACGCTTGATTCTTGATGCAATTGCAGCAATAAGTTTTGTTGTAGCTTTGCTTTATTCTCTTTTTATGATGTTTAGTATTGGATTTCTAGCTGGTTTATTGTCGCTGATAGTCAGTTTTATTGCTTTATTTTTAAGCTTCTTTGTGATCTATCTTGTTATAGATATCAGAGATACTCTTGTAAATAAAGCTTAAATTTTCCACCTTAAAGGTGGAAATCAATGTTTTAATTGAAATTTTAAAATTTCTCCGGCCATATAAGGCACGACTTGATTGTATTTATCTTCATAAACATTTGGCACTTGCCATTCTTGTTTTTCTAAAGTGATAATTTTGTCATTTTCAAATTTAAGATTATGGATTTTACAAGCATTATCTGAAATAAATTTTTGTAAATTTGTTTCATTTGAATGTTTTTCAAATAATTCAGCTAATACAGGTAAAATCACCGGTGCGCTAAAAACTCCAGCCGCACAACCGCAACATTCTTTAGTGTGCAATGGATGAGGTGCACTATCGCTTCCAAACATAACTTTTTCATAACCACTAAAAGCAAGCTCACATAAAGCGTCTTTATCTTCATAGCGTTTTGCAATAGGCTTGCAAAATAAATGTGGATCCATCTTACCTCCTACTACATCATCAAGCGTTATCATCAAATGATGCAAAGTAATAGTTGCGTATAAATTTTCATAATCTTTTAGCAAATCACACAAAACCTTAGTGGTAATATGCTCCATTACAATTTTTAATTTTGGAAAGTTTTTTGCTAATTTTTCATAGATTTTAGCAAAATTTGCTTCTCTATCCATTACAAAATCATTTGTTTCACCATGCACTAGCAAAGGAATATTTAAATCACTCATAGCCTCTAAAGTAGGTTTTAAATACTCTATACCGAAATTTGAAACTCCGCCATTTGAATTTGTTGTAATTCCTGCTGGATAAAGCTTAATGCCAAAAATTTCATCTTTGGCGCTTTGAAGAAATTTCTCATCATAATTTTTAAAAAAAAGTGTCATTAAAGGAGTGAAATTTTTATCTTTACAAGCCTTAATGATACGCATTTTATAAGCTTTTAGATCTTCTAAATTACAAAGTGGAGGGATTAAATTTGGCATAATCACAGCTGCACAAAAATCTCTTGCACTCAAAGGTGCGATAAGTTCTAACATTTGATTATCTCTTAAATGCAAATGCATATCTAAAGGATTTTTAAGTATCATTTTTACCTCCTATATTTAGCTGATAAAATCCATTCTTAAGGCGCTTAAAAAGCTTTTTTTCTTCTAAAAACTTAAAAGTAGCGATGATAGTGGGTTTGCTTTGATGTAATTTTTCTTCAAGCTCACTGATTTTAATCATAATAAAACCATTTTCATCAGCATTTTCACATAAAAATTTTAACAATTCAAAACGTTTTTTTCCTAAAATTTCTCGTATTAAATTTTCAAATTTCATAAGTAAATGCTATATAAAATAAAGCCCCAAACAAAAAGAGCTAAAAGCACACTAAAAAACACTGCCGCACTCGCACAATCTTTAGCGATTTTTGCCTTTTCATGCCATTCATTAGTAACTAAATCAACACAAGCTTCAATAGCCGAATTTAAAGCTTCTATAATTAAGATAAGCATTAAGACACTTACCAATAACAAATGCTCCAAAAAACTAACTTTTAAGAAAAAACTAAAAACTATCGCAGGGATAATAATGCAAAGTTCAATTCTAAACGCCATTTCATTTTTAAATAAAGCAAAAACCCCTTCTAAAGCATATCTTGCGTTATTTAAAAAATGATATTTAGGCTTCATGGATTTGCCTTAAGTTTAGGATTTAATAAATCATATTCTGGTTCATAAACACTTGTTTTTACATCAAAATATCCTAAAAGAGTACTAAAAAGATTATCTTGAGAAAGTTTTAAACCTTTATGCTCTTTAGCTAAATTCATTAATTTTTCATCATTGCTCCAAAAAATAGCAGGAATATGAGTTTGATAACTTGGCGCTATAGCATAAGGCATACCATGAAGATAAATACCGTTTTCACCCAAACTTTCACCATGATCTGAAAGATAAAATAAAGAACTTTCATAATCTTTTTGCTCTTTTAATAGTTTTATAATCTCACTTAAAAGATAGTCTGTGTAAAGTAAAGTATTGTCATAAGTGTTGATTAAAGCCTTATTATCACATTTTGAAAGTTCATTAGTATCACAAGTTGGAGTAAATTTTTTAAATTCATTTGGATAGCGTTTATAATAAGTTGGCCCATGAGAACCTTGCAAATGAAGGACTATTATATTTTGATCACTTAAATGATTTAATTTTTCTTTAAAAGGAGTGAGTAAATTTTCATCCAAATCACTAGAAAGTTTTTGCTTATAAGCTAATCTATCACAAACCCCTTTACAACCACCAGAATTATTATCAAACCATGCAGCATCTACACCTGTTTTATAAAGTATATCCATGGCATTTTCTTGAAATTCTGAACTCGAATAATCTCTACGCTTAGATATAGAAAACATACAAGGTAAACTTACCGCTGTTGCTGTTCCACATGATGAAAAATTATCAAAAAAGACTACATTATCTTTTTTGGTATAAAAATTGGTATCATTTTTAGTATATCCACCCAAAGAATAATTTGCCGCTCTAGCAGTTTCCCCCACTACCAAAACTAAAAGTTTTTTAGTGTGATTGTTTTCTCTATAAGCATCATTAGCTATAGTTTTAAATTCTGGCTTAGCTTTTACAAAACGAACATAATAGCGATATACGGCATAAAATTGATAAAAAGGAGTATTATACATTCTTATTTCATTATAGTTTCTAAAAAAAGGCAAGAAAGTTTTACTTAAAGGGATTAAAACTACACTAACCACAATCAAACCTGATATTATATTGATAATTTTAATTTTCATATGGGATTTAAAACTACCATAATCAATTTTTACTTTAACAACATAAAAAGCCAACAACAAAGCCAAAACAATAAATAAGATCAATTTTAAATTTAACAAATCCTTTACTTCTTTGATATCTGTTTGAACAACATTTTGTATCATATCAGAGTCTATAAGCACTCCATAAAAACTAATGAAATAAACACTTAAAAAAGATGCTATTATAAATAATATAGAAAAAAATTTAGTAAAAAACTTTATAAAAAGTAAAGAGCAAACCACGTGAACTAATGCAAAATAGGCCACAATAAAAACAAAAGTTATAAACCAGTTTTGATTGTTTTTTTCATACACAAAATAAAATAAATTAAAATTCAATAATACAATCATCAAAGAATTTAAGAAAGTAAACCAAAACCAAGTTAATCTAAGCATATAAATCCCACCTTCAAATTTAAGGTTTTAATTTTATTGAATTTTTTTAAATGGATTGTAGTTTTAAATCTTTTTATGTTATGATTTACACTTTTAATGACAATTTTAAGGAAAATAATGAAACTACTTTCATGGAATGTCAATGGCTTAAGAGCCATTTGTGATAAAAATGCACTTGATTGGATAGCACAAGAAAAGATTGATTTTATAGGTTTTCAAGAAATCAAAGCACATGAAGATAAATTTCCTAAAAAAATTTATGAATATTCTTTTAAACACATGTATTTTAATTCTGCCAAAAGAGCGGGATATTCTGGGGTAATGAGTCTTTGTAATTTTGATAGCGAAGTAAAAAAATGTGAATTTTTTGATGATGAAGAAGGCAGGGTTTTAGAACACCGCTTTAAAAATATCGCACTTTTTAATATCTATTTTCCAAATGGTCAAAAAGATGAAGAGCGTTTAAATTTTAAGATGAAATTTTATGCAGATTTTTTAGTGTATTTAGATAAGCTTTTAAAAGATGGGTTTGAAATTATCATTTGTGGTGATGTTAATACCGCTCATAAAGAAATCGATCTTACCCATCCAAAAGCCAATGCCAATACTTCAGGTTTTTTACCTATAGAAAGAGCTTGGATTGATGATTTGCTAAAACTTGGTTTTATAGATACTTTTAGAGAAATTAATGGCGAAATCAAAGAAAAATACTCGTGGTGGAGCTATAGAATGAAAGCAAGAGAAAGAAATGTAGGCTGGAGGATTGATTATTTTTTCATTTCAAAGGGTTTAAAAGATAAGCTTAAAAACGCTTTCATAAGAGATGATATTTTTGGCTCTGATCACGCACCTGTAGGTATAGAAATAGATATTTAATATCCCAAAAAATGGGATATTATTTTCTAACAAATTTTTTTGCTTTTTCCCAAAGTCTTACACCGAGCTTTTTAGCTTTTTTGGAATTTAAATCTTTGTATTTTTCACTAGCAATTTTTTCTAATTCAAAAATTTCCTGTTTAAAATGATTTAATTTTCTTTGAGTAAGTTTATTAAAATCATTAATCTTTGGATTTCTCTTAATATCATTTAAAACTAGTATTAGCTGTTCTCTACTTTCACTCGCAAGACGTCTAAATTTAGCAAAAAGATTATCAAGTTCATGTTCTAGCAAATTCTCAACTATACTCTTACAAGGATCATTTTGCAGTTGAATCTCTTTTTTTAAAAGAGCAATAAAATCATCTTCTATACCTATTAGTTCTTTACTTTTTGAACTAACATCTTCTTCAAAATTTGCATAAGTTAATGAAGCTTTAAATTTTTCCATTGCTAAAACAATACCATCTCTTGTACCTTTAATCGCACCTAAACAAAGATCTTTTGCATAAGCCATAGATTCATTAGCTATTTCAAAAGCGGTATTTAAAATAATACTTGAAATTTTTAAAATTCTTTCTTTTTCAAAATGAGCTTCACAAATAGCATTGTATACGAGATTTTTAGCTATTTCGCTACTTGTAAGTTCTATATCTTCAGCCTTTTCTAATGTGGTTAAAAAAGCACTTTCAGCGGTTTCTTTTAAAATTCCAAGCATTTCTATATCAAATAAAATAGCATCATTTAAACCATCGCTAAATTCATTACAAAAAGAATATTCTTGTAAAATATTCTCAAAATCAAAAAAATTATCACTGATTTGATTTTTAATCAAATTCTTTTGATTTTCAATCTGTTTGTTTAATAATTCAGCTTCGCTAATATACTCATAAAGCGAATTTTGAGCATCTGCAACACTTGCTTTTACTAGAGCCTTAATAACCTTTGAAACATTTTCATCGTCACAAAAATCAAGTTTTTTTAAAATAGTTAAAAATTCAACCAAAAGAGAATTTAAAACTTTTTTTGTTTCATGAGGATTATGTGAAATTTGCTTATATGCAAGATTAAAACTCAAGTCTTCAAGTAAATCGCTTGCTTCATCTTTACCGAGATTTGATAAAGAATTTTCAAAAATAATTAAAGTATTTTTCATTTTTCCTTCTTTCTTAAAGTACAAATTTTGCTTTAGCTTTTAATTTATCAAATATATCCAAACGATCTTTTTTGCTATCAACATAAACATTTAATAAATAACTTTGATATTTTCCGCTCGCACTTGAATTTGAATGTTCAAATTTATATTCTCTTTGACCTAAAACTTCTTGAAAAATTTCACTTGCCCTAACATGCACCTCAAAAATTACCTTATAGTCCCAAAAAGTAGGATAATTGATCTGAGGTTCTTTTTTAAGATCGCACAAATTTACCACTTTTGCCTCCTTCTTTGCTTTCAAGCACTATATCCGTAATCCTCATTGATTTATCTACAGCCTTGATCATATCATATATAGTTAAAAGTCCTATACTAACCCCACTTAAAGCTTCCATTTCAACACCTGTTTTACCTTCACACTTAACTGTTACAATAAGCTTAAATGCACATTCTTTAACAAATTCCACAATATCAGTTTCGACTTTAGAAAGCATCAAAGGATGGCACATAGGAATAATTTCACTTGTTTTTTTAGCCCCCATTATAGCCGCAACAATAGCTGTTTGAAGAACAGGACCTTTTTTTGCGGTATTGTTTTTAATTACATCAAAAGCTTCTTGACTCATATATATCATACCGCTAGCTGTGGCTATTCTTGAAGTAATATTTTTATCGCTTACATCTACCATTTTAGGATGATTGTTTTCATCTAAATGACTTAATTTCATAAATTCACCTTTTAAAAAATTATAAAAATTATAGCAAAACCAAACAAATTTAAGATAAAATAAGCTTTGTATTTTTATTTAAGGAGAAAACAATGGCTTATGAAGATGAAGAAGATTTAAATTACGATGATTATGAAAACGAAGATGAAGAATATCCACAAAATCACCATAAAAATTATAATTACGATGATGATGATTATGAATACGATGATGATAACAATGATGATGATTTTTATGAGATGGATTAAAATACAAAATTTTCATCTTTAAATTACAAGCAATGTCTTCACAGGGCTTGTAATTTATATCTTAATAATACCCAACGCACATACTCTCAGTGATTTTAATACGCTTTTCAAAAGGAGCTGGACTAAAAAAATGGCATTTTTCTATATAAATATGCTGATGATAATTTAGCCCTAAAAAATCATAAAATTTTTTTAGATTAACAAATTTAATCCCACAAATCTCCTTAAGCTCTAAAAGTTTATAAATAGAAGAATTATTTTTTTCCACTAAATGAGATGGGGCTAATCCAGTAAAAGAACAAAAAGCACTTGCCAATACAAAACCATT
Organism: Campylobacter sp. BCW_4323; assembly: GCF_001763115.1. Lineage (NCBI taxonomy): Bacteria > Pseudomonadati > Campylobacterota > Epsilonproteobacteria > Campylobacterales > Campylobacteraceae > Campylobacter > Campylobacter sp. BCW_4323. The sequence continues at coordinate 8,566 of NZ_MJYC01000058.1, forward strand.
TAAACCGCTACATTGCCTTAAAGCTTGCTGATGTTTTTCTAAAATGCAATTCCTATGCAAAAATATAATTCTTGTTCCTTGATATCTACCTATTTCTACATTTTTCCAAAATTTATAAGCATTTTTTGAAATTCCAGCAAAACGATGAAATTCAGCGTTTAAAATATAGTGATCTAAAAATTCATTAGGAGGTAAGATTAAGCTTTTCATCACTACAATTTAGAGCCCTAAAAGAACTCTTTAATCTTCTTTGTTTAAATTTTCCTTAGCTTTGCTAGGAAGCTTAGATAAAAGATTATTTAAATCAAAATTAATTCCTTGAGTTTTTGCCTCTTCAAGTAAAGCAACTGCAGCTTTTGCGTTAAATGGAGAAGAGCCATCATGCGGAGCAAAAAGATGATCTGTTATTGCTAGAGCATAAGCGGATTTTTTCACTTCTTCGCGAGCAGCGTGAGGAGTGCGAACAAAACATATACTTTCAATCAAAACATCATCAAAATTCCAACGATGCAACAAAAATCCTAAGAAAGAAATATGATCTACACCTAAAAATTCATTCTCCGCTAAAGCAATATTTTCAATTTTAGTTTCATTTAAAAAAGTTAAAAATTCTTTCTCTCTGTGATTTTGTATAAGAAAATTTGAAAAAATAACAATGCCAAGTCTTAAAAGCATTGCACAAGGAACTAAAAGATGAGAAAGTTTTTTATCTTCATCATTGAGCCAATTTGTGATAAAAGTTGCCTCTTCGTTGCAATTTCTTAAAAAAACTTGAGTATCCAAACCATATGGTGAAACATCTATTTTAAAACTATCTTTAATGGAATCAGCCGTAACTATATTGATGATATTACCAACGCCTAATAAAGTAATCACTTGATTTATGGTTGTAATTTCTCTTGTAAAACCATAATAAGGAGAATTCGCAAGTTGCAAAAGCTTAGCCGTCATCAACGGATCGCTTGAAATGATTTCAGCAACTTTCATGGTTTCTATATTTGAATTAGCCTCGTTTACATATTTTCTTAATTTACTCACAGTATCAGGCAAAGGTGGCAAAACTTCGACGCTTTTTAATAAAAGCTCGTTCATATCTCCGATCATATTAATACATCCTTATTTAATATTCAATGTTCTTCATAGATTTACAATTATATCTAAAAATTAATTTACTTATTGCACAAAGTGAATACATTTAACACTTGATTAAGCATAGCTAATTTATAGATAAAATATCTAAAAAATACAAAATCAAAAATTTTAAATTTTATCTAG
>NZ_MJYC01000059.1:0-1239 GCF_001763115.1 Campylobacter sp. BCW_4323
AAGGAAGGAGAAAAATATTTGAGTAAAAATATTATTACAAGTAAGGTGTTTACGGGGGGGGGGGATATGACTTCCAAAGAGCCCTATTTAAATTCTAAAAAGATAGTTTTATCTTTAGCTACTATTTCTTTCTTAGCGAGTTGTGCTAATGCTACATTAAATTCTGAAATAAAAACTTATGATGAAGTTCATAAAAATACTAAAGCTAGATCAGCAATAAGTATGTATAGTCCTGAAGCTAGAATTGATACGACTGTAAGCAATTCGCAAACTAACACAATAGAAGTTAATGGAAATGGTCCTCATTCTATAACAATTGAAAAAACCGGAACTTTAACTGGTAATGACAAAGTCATTTATGTCCATGCTAGCAACAGTGATACTCTTACTCTTACTAATCTTACCAATCATGGAACCATTAATGGTAAAGTAAGCGTAGAGAATTATCGACAACAATTTAAAGGAACCATCACTGTCAATACTTTTGAAAATACAGGTCAAATCAATGGAAATGTCTATATGGGAATTTGGGGAGGTCAGGGAACTCTCACTGTGGATCAGTTTAATAACAGTGGAACTATAGCTTCAAGCGATAAAGGAGTTTTTTTCCAAGGTCTTGCCGATAATAAATCCACGATTAATAATTTTAACAATACTGGAGTTATAAGTTCAACAAATAAAGAAGCTGTCCAGTTTACTCATACTAATGTACAAACTCTTAAAAATAGCGGCACTATTCAAAGTAGTAGTCAAGAGGCAAACAATTGGGTAAATCATGGAATGTATATTAGTGACTCTACAATCCAAACATTTATCAATAGCGGAACTGTAAAAGGTGATGGAAAAACAGATCCAGGAGGGGTTAACGGGGCTTCTTATGCAAGCGTCGGAGTAAATCTTCAAGCTTCTACTATAACAAATTTTGATAACTCAGGTATTCTTTCAGGAAGAGTAGGTATAAATATATCAAGCACTACTATAGATAATTTTAAAAACAGTGGTACTATAGAAGGAACATCTGGAGCCAAACAATTATCAGGAGCAATATTCATTCAAAGTTGGCTTCAAACAAGCTCCACTATTAAAAATTTTGAAAACACAGGCCTAATCAAAAATCAAAACGGCAATGCTATCTTCATAGGTGATGGCAACAAGATAGAAACCCTTAAAAATAGTGGAACTATAGAAGCAGGCAACAATGGTATAACTTTTTATGCATTTGATACAAATAAAAAGCCC
>NZ_MJYC01000060.1:0-335 GCF_001763115.1 Campylobacter sp. BCW_4323
GCTTCATCATACCAAATCACTTCTAACTTTTCTTCTTGGATGATTCTTAATGCTACTTCTTTTGTTAGATATTCTTTAATGTCTTTTCCATCGTATTTTTTTTGCTTATAATTCATCTGCAACATTTTATCAATGGCTTCTTTTTCACTATCAAAAGAATATTCATCTTCAACACCGCCCCTTTCTCCAATATAAACAGCTTCGTATTTATTATTATTAGGATTAAACCAAATTGTAAAATGATATTCTCCTGCTGTATAATCATAATCACGCCAAGTTACATAGATTAACTTTTCTTCTTTTATAATTAATTCTGCTTGTTCTCTTGTCATTTT
>NZ_MJYC01000061.1:0-551 GCF_001763115.1 Campylobacter sp. BCW_4323
CTCAAGATGATAATGCAAACAAAGCTTTAGAAACTCAAAATTTAGAAGATGAAAATTTAGAACAAGAAACAACTAAAGAACAGACTCAAGAAGACATTCAAACTGATTTAGATTTAACTTTGGAAGATGGCGGAAGCCAAAAAGAAGACTTAAGCCAAGAACATACAGCTTTGGATACTGAGCCTAGTTTAGACGAACTAGATGATAAAAATGATGAAGATTTAGAAATCAAAGAAGATGACAAAAATGAAGAAATAGAAAAGCAAGAATTATTAAACGATTCTAAAGCAAATACATTAGAAATGCAAGAAGAGCTTAACGAATCTCAAGATGATAATGCAAACAAAGCTTTAGAAACTCAAAATTTAGAAGATGAAAATTTAGAACAAGAAACAACTAAAGAACAGACTCAAGAAGACATTCAAACTGATTTAGATTTAACTTTGGAAGATGGCGGAAGCCAAAAAGAAGACTTAAGCCAAGAACATACAGCTTTGGATACTGAGCCTAGTTTAGACGAACTAGATGATAAAAATGATGAAGATTTAGAA
>NZ_MJYC01000062.1:0-22693 GCF_001763115.1 Campylobacter sp. BCW_4323
CTCAAGATGATAATGCAAACAAAGCTTTAGAAACTCAAAATTTAGAAGATGAAAATTTAGAACAAGAAACAACTAAAGAACAGACTCAAGAAGACATTCAAACTGATTTAGATTTAACTTTGGAAGATGGCGGAAGCCAAAAAGAAGACTTAAGCCAAGAACATACAGCTTTGGATACTGAGCCTAGTTTAGACGAACTAGATGATAAAAATGATGAAGATTTAGAAGATAACAAAGAATTACAAGCTAATATAAGCGACTTTGATGATCTTCCTGTGGTTGAAGAGCAAGAAAAAGAAATGGATTTTGATGATATTCCTGAGGATGCTGAATTTTTAGGTCAAGCAAAAGATAATGAAGAATCAGAGGAAAATTTAGAGGAGTTTTCTCCTGTTGTGGAAGAAGATGTTCAAGATGAAATGGATGATTTTATTTCAAATTTGAGCACTCAAGATCAAATCAAAGAAGAACTAGCTCAACTTGATGAGCTTGATTATGGTATTGATAGTGATAATAGTAGCAAGGTTTTAGAAGATTTTAAAGATGAGCCAATTTTAGACGATACAGAATTAGGAACAAATGAAGAGGAAGTGGTTGTGCCAAATTTAAATATAAGTGATTTTGATGCATTGAAAGAAAGTGATATACAAGAAGCTCTTGGAGAGGAAATCTTAGAAAAAAATGAAGAGCCTATAGTAAGTAATGCAACTAAAGATGATAATAGTGAAGAGATAGTTAATGAGCTTAGCCAAAGTATAGTAGGAGCGATCACTTCAAGTATTAAGGATGATACCTTAAAAGCTGCTCTTAAGGGTATGAATATGAATATAAATATAAACATTAGTTTTAAAGAGGATTAAAATTGCAAGGTTTTATTTTGTTGATTTCAGGTCCTAGTGGAGCTGGAAAATCAACTCTTTTAAAAAAACTTTTTGATGAATTTGAAGATGAGCTTTATTTTTCTATTTCTTCAACAACTCGCAAACCAAGAGAGGGTGAAAAAAATGGAATACATTATCATTTTATATCCCATGAAGAATTTCAAAAAGGTATAGATGGTGATCATTTTTTAGAATGGGCTAAAGTGCATGAAAATTTTTATGGCACTTCTTTAAAGCACACTCAAGATGCTTTAGATAATGGAAAAATAGTTGTTTTTGATATTGATGTGCAAGGATTTAAAATAGCCAGACAAAAAATGGCTGATAAGATTGTTTCTGTTTTTATTACTACAAAAAATAAAGATGAGTTAAAAAAAAGACTTATTAAGCGAAATACTGATACAATAATACAACTAGAAAAAAGATTACAAAACGCTAGTGATGAAATGAAAGAGCTTAGCGACTATGATTATCTTATCATTAATGATGAGCTAAAGCAAAGCTATGAAGCATTGCGAGCGATTTTAATTGCCCATAAATTTAGAACCAAAGGGCAGAATCTAGGACAAATTCAAAATATTTGGAATGAAGGAGAATAAAATGGGTGGTTGGTCAAGTCCAAGTCATTGGTTGATTATTTTATTGATTGTTGTATTGCTTTTTGGAGCAAAAAAAATTCCAGAACTTGCAAAGGGTTTAGGCAAAGGTATTAAAACTTTTAAAGATGAAATGAATAATGATGATGAAGTAGCAAAAAATACTCAAAAAATAGAAGAAAACAAAAACACAACTAATAATACAAGTGCTGATGCAAGTATAGACGAAACAAAAAAAGCTTAAGGTTTAGTCTTTTGAAAAGTATTATTTTTAATGAAATTAAAAAGATTTTAGAGTGTGATTTTACACTTGAAAATCCAAAGGATAAAAATTTAGCACATTTTGCTACCCCTTTGGCTTTTTCACTGGCTAAGGAATTAAAAAAATCTCCTATGTTGATCGCTAGCGACTTAGCGAGCAAATTTCAAAATCATGATTGTTTTGAATCGGTTGAAGCTGTAAATGGGTATTTAAATTTTAGAATTTCCAAAACTTTTTTAAATGAACTTGCAAATCAAGCTTTAGCAAATCCAAATGATTTTACTAAAGGAGAAAAAAAACAAGAAAGTTTTTTACTTGAATATGTGAGTGCAAATCCTACTGGGCCTTTGCACATAGGACATGCAAGAGGCGCTGTTTTTGGAGACACCTTAACAAGACTTGCAAGACATTTGGGTTATAAATTTGATACAGAATACTATGTCAATGATGCGGGTAATCAAATTTATTTACTAGGGCTTTCTATTTTACTAAGTGTGAAAGAAAATATACTTCATGAAAATGTTGAATATCCAGAGCAATATTACAAAGGCGAGTATATAGCAGATTTGGCAAAAGAAGCTTTTGAAAAATTTGGTAAAGAATTTTTTAGTGAAGAAAATATCCCTAGTTTAGCTGATTGGGCAAAAGATAAAATGCTTGTTTTGATTAAACAAAATTTAGAACAAGCAAAGATTAAAATTGACAGCTATGTAAGCGAGAGATCGTATTATGACGCTTTAAATGCAACTTTAGAATCTTTGAAAGAGCATAAAGGAATTTACGAGCAAGAAGGTAAAATTTGGCTTGCTTCTTCGCAAAAAGGCGATGAAAAAGATAGGGTAATTATCCGTGAAGATGGACGCGGGACTTATTTGGCAGCAGATATTGTTTATCATAAGGATAAAATGAGTCGTGGTTATGGAAAGTGTATTAATATTTGGGGAGCAGATCATCATGGTTATATCCCTAGAATGAAAGCTGCGATGGAGTTTTTGGGATTTGACTCTAATAATCTTGAGATTATTTTAGCACAAATGGTTTCCTTGCTTAAAGATGGAGAACCTTATAAAATGAGTAAAAGAGCAGGAAATTTTATCTTGATGAGCGATGTGATTGATGAAATAGGAAGTGATGCTTTGCGTTATATCTTTTTGAGTAAAAAGTGCGATACTCATTTGGAATTTGATATTAGTGATTTGCAAAAAGAAGATAGCTCTAATCCTGTGTATTATATCAACTACGCACACGCTAGAATTCATCAAGTGTTTGCTAAAGCTGGTAAAAAAATCGATGATGTAATGGGAGCTGATTTACAAAGTTTAAATCAAGATGGTGTAAATTTACTTTTTGAAGCTTTGAATTTAAAAGCTATTTTAAATGATGCTTTTGAGGCTAGAGCTTTGCAAAAAATTCCTGATTATCTTAAAAATTTAGCTGCAAATTTTCATAAATTCTACAATGAAAATAAAGTTGTAGGCTCTGCAAATGAAAATGATTTACTTAAATTATTTTCTTTGGTTGCTCTTAGTATTAAAACCGCATTTTCTTTAATGGGCATTGAAGCGAAAAACAAAATGGAACATTAAAACAGCATTTTGCTGTTTTAATAATTTAGCAAAAATACTGCTATTATTACGATAATGATGCCTAAAATTCCTATTTTGTTTAATTTTTCTTTATATAAAATCCATCCACCAAGACAAGTTCCTATGATGCCTATAGCACCCCAAGTTGAGTAAGCTATGCTTAAAGGAACGTATTTTAAAGAAAAAGAAAGTAGAAAAAAAGCAAGTATAGCATTGACAATCGCAGCCAAGCCCCAAATTTTATGCTTAAAACCGTCTGATTTTTTTAGCAATAAATTTGCTACGATATCTAAGAATGCTGATAAAACAATGATAAAAATATACATTATTCTTTAACCTCGCCTATATTAATCATGATAATTCCAACGATAGAAAGAACAATGCCTAGAATTTGAGTTAAGGTTAAACTCTCTTTAAAAACTATAAAAGAAACTAAAAGTATAAGAATAATCCCTAAAAGTTCCCATACAGCATAGGCTATGCCTACTTGAATTTTTTTAATCGCCTTGCCCATAAAAAAATAAGAAAAAGCTATAAATAAAGCCATAAATATATAGCCTAAAATTTGATTTTCCATTTTTAAAAAACTAGTACCTAAAACTTCAAATACAATAGCAGCAATCAAGAAAAACCAAGCAACAAAAAGTTCTTTTTTTGCGATATTCAAAAACTTCTCCTAAAATAAATGGTAAAATCATACCATTTAAAGCTTTAATTAGCCTTTTTAGTTTATACTTTTAAGTTTGAAAATCTTTAAAGAAAGTGAGAATTTATGGGACGAGCATTTGAATACCGAAGAGCTTCTAAAGAGGCTAGATGGGATAAAATGAGCAAGCTTTTTCCTAAGCTTGCTAAAGCCATACAAGTAGCTGCTAAAGAAGGTGGCACTGATCCTGATATGAATCCAAAATTAAGAAGTGCTATAGCTACAGCAAAAGCAAATAATATGCCAAAAGATAATATAGATGCGGCTATTAAGCGTGCGAGTGGAAAAGATAGCGCAGATATTAAAAACATTCATTATGAAGGAAAAGCTGCACATGGAGCTTTGGTTATAGTTGAATGTATGAGTGATAACCCTACACGCACCGTGGCTAATGTAAAAGCTATTTTTAGTAAAAATGGTGGAGAAGTTTTGCAAAATGGATCTTTAGGCTTTATGTTTACAAGAAAAGCGGTTTTTCATCTTGAAAAATTTGCAGGAGATTTAGAAGAATTAGAACTTGATTTGATCGATGCAGGGCTTGAAGAATTAGAACAAAATGAAGAAGAGTTGGTAATTAGCGGTGATTATACTGCATTTGGTGAGCTAAGCTCTGCTATAGAAACTAAGGGTTTAGTTCTTAAAAAAGCAGGACTTGAGTATATACCAAACAATCCTGTAAGCTTTAGCGAAGAACAGCTTAGTGATATAGAAAAACTTTTAGATAAGTTAGAAGATGATGATGATGTTCAAGCTGTTTATACAAATATAGATTAAGGAGAAAATATGATAAAAACAATTGACACAAGCAAAGTAAATGAATACAAATTTGCTCTTATAGAAACTGAAAAAGGTACAATGAAGCTAAAACTTTTTGGTGATGAGGCTCCACAAACGGTTTGTAATTTTGCTACTTTGGCCAATGAAGGATTTTATAAGGATTTAAATTTTCATCGTGTGATTCCAAATTTTGTCATACAAGGGGGTTGTCCACACGGCAATGGTATAGGTGGGCCTGGATATGAAATCATTTGTGAATGTGATGATCAAGAACATAAACATGAGCGTGGAACCTTATCTATGGCGCATGCAGGACGCGATACGGGTGGCTCTCAATTTTTTATTTGTCACAGCCCTCAAGCTCATTTAGATGGGGTTCATACTGTTTTTGGGCAAATTGATCCAAAAGATGAAGAAAGTTTGGAAGTTTTAGACTCTATACGCCAAGGAGATAAAATTTTAGATATAAAAATTTTGTAATTAAATTTAAATCTTATAATGTAAAGCTAGTCATAAAATTTGACTAGCTAAAAATAATTAACACATAATTTTTTTTAAAGCTTTTTTTTCTATAATTATAATTTTATTTCAGTGAAATGTAACAAAATTACAAGGAGTTATGATTATGAAAACTAAGTTTTCACTTATTTTAAGTGCTTGTCTTCTTTCATCTTCACTTTTTGCTAAAAATACAGATGATGAAATAACCAAGCTTCAAAAACAGCTTGCACAAATTCAAGCTGAACTTGCACAAATCAGAAAAGAAAGAGAAGCTCAAGCTAAGCAAAATGAAGCTGTAAAAGCTGAACTTGCTGATCTTAATGATAGAGCCGATGAAACAGAATTTCAAGCTGCTTTAAGCAAGGTTAAATTTGGACTTGAATTCTCAACTGCTGTATCAAATACAAACTTTAATCATATCCCTTATACAGAAGGTCAGACAAGTGGATATAAAGATTATAGTGCTAATAACAAATGGATGAATGAGCTTCATTTAAATATGAATGCTGATATTAATGATAAAACCAAATTCTATGGTCGTTTATCTATGGCTAAAAACTGGTCTCAAATGGGTTGGAGTGGCACTCCTTATGACTTAGATGCAGGAAGAAACACAAGAACAAGCGGACCTGTACTTTATGTAGATAGAGCTTATCTTGACTACTATATCACACCTGAGTGGATTGCAACTATAGGAAGACAGCCAGGAACCGATGGCCCAGGAAGTAATCTTAGAAACAATGCTTTAAGACAATCAACTTATCCAGCCTTAGCAATTAATGCTTTAGGTGATGCAGCGGTGATCACTTATAAGCCTGAAAGTTTGCAAGATCATAAGGTAGCTATCCGTGCAGCTTATGGTAAAACTTATCAATGGGATGAAGAAGGTAAGGTAAGAGACTGGATGAGCGATCAAAAAGATGCTGATGCAAATCTTTACTATGCTGCAGTAGAAGGAGAGCTTCCTATAGAAGGCATGGGAGATAATCTTATTATCTTCAATGTGGCTCATATGACTGATTTTGCATTACCACTTCCAGGAATCAATCTTCCAATTGGCCCAAGCGGTGCTTTGGTTAATGTTTTACAAGATGGTGTTTACAATCTAGGAAATTTAACTTTAGCAAATATTCATTTTGAAAATTACAATGCTTTTGGTACAAATTTTAATTATTTTGTATCTTTAGGGTATTCTAACGGAACAAATGCACATACTCTAAGTGCAATTCCTGCTGTGCAATCTCAATTGGAATTTAATGAAAAAGATGGCTATGCTGTGCATGTAGGTGGACGCTATGATTTTACCAAGACTTTAAAAGTAGGGTATGAGTTCTTCTGGGGAAGTAGATACTGGTATACTATGAGCCGTCCAAGTATCAACGATCCGCTTAATATAAGAATGACAAGAGGAACAGCACATGATTTTTATGTGATTTATCAACTTGATAGATATCAATTCTTACGCTTAAGTTATACTAATATCCAAAATATTTGGGGTAATCGTGGCTTACCATTTGGTGGAGCGAAAAAAGATAAAGCAAGAGCTGATAATATCATGTTAATGTATAATGTAAAATTCTAAGGAGCAAAAGATGAGAAAAATACTTTTTGCAAGTTTATTACCTATCATTGCTTTGGCTGATTGTGCAAGTTTGATGGCAAAATACGAAGCTCCAGAGCCAGAGTCAAAAACAATGAAACAAGTTGAACGCTGGATTAATAAAAAAGTTAGCGATCCAGCTGATGCTGCTGTTTTAAAAGAGTGTATGATCGCTCGTGCAGCGGACAATCCAAATCAAGTTTCAGTTGCAGGTAAATAAAAAAAGCGGTATAAAACCGCTTTTTACTGTTTAATCTTTTAAGCTACAATTTTTTAAAATTTTCTTCAAATAAGGCTAATATGCAAGAAATCATTTCTTTTATTGTTGAGACGGCTAGCGCTTGGGGGTATTTGGGTATTATTATCTTAATGACCTTAGAGAGTTGTTTTATACCTTTTCCAAGTGAAGTTGTTATGATACCTGCTGGATATTTGGCACATAAAGGCGAACTTGATATCACTCTTTGTATACTTAGTGGGACTTTAGGTTCTGTTTTAGGGGCTTTGATTAATTATTATATTTGCTTTTTTTGGGGTAAAAATTTTGTATTAAAATGGGGTAAGTATTTTGGTATAAACGAAGTCAAATTTGCTAAATTTGAAGAATTTTTTAACAAACATGGGGAATTTTCAACCTTTACTTGTCGTCTTTTGCCAGGGATTCGTCAGTATATTTCTATGCCTGCAGGTTTGGTAAAAATGAAACTTGTAAATTTTATACTTTTTACTGCACTTGGTAGTGCTATTTGGGTGGCTATACTTGTATTTTTGGGTTATTATATAGGACAAAATGAAGAGTTGATTAAAACTTATTTAACTCAAATTCTAATCATTATAATTGTTTTTGTGATTTTAGCAAGTTTAATTTATATCAAAATCAAAAAGCCTTTTAATAAATGATTTAAATTATAAATATTTTTTTCTTTATTATTTTCAAATTTGCTATAATTGTAATAAATTCAAGTTAAAGATGATCAAAATATGGAAAAACCTGATATACAAAGATTAACTAATTTTTTAATCATATATACTAAAACTTTGCTAGGTGCTGGAACTTATACAGCTAGGGTGGCAAAATGCGTAGGAAGAATAGCCGAGGTTTATGGCTATGAGATAAATATCAATTTCTTTTTTCATCATATTACTTTAAATGTTGTAGATATGGATGATAACTCCATTCAAAGAACTTATGTTATACCCAATCATCATGCCCATGTTAATTTTAAGCTTATTTTTGATTTAAGTGCTTTAAGCTGGGCTATATATGATCACAAATACGATCTTGAAAAAGCACAAGTTGTTTTTGAGAAAATTTCTCAACAAAAAAAGCATTCTTATTTGCTTAATCTTTTATTTGTTTCTATGGCAAATTCGGCTTTTTGTAGGCTTTTTGGCGGTGATTTTGGCGCTGGAAATTTGGTGTTTTTTGCAACTTTCGTGGGATTGTTGTTAAGATATATTTTAACTAAAGCAAAGATTGATTTAAGAATTCAATACATCCTTTGTTCTTTTATCTCATCGTGGTTTGTATTTTTTGGACTGGATATGGGATATACCAATACTTCTGATGTGGCTTTGGGTTCTAGTATTTTATATCTTATACCAGGGGTATTTTTTATAAATTCTGTGATTGATATATTAAAAGATCATATTTTAATGGGACTTAGTCGTATTATCAGCGTGGCTATTTTGATTTGTTGTATAGCACTTGGAATTTACATGACGCTTAGTATTTCGGATTTTGGGATTTTAAGATGATTGAATTTATTTTAAGAGATATGTTTTTTGCTGCTGTGGCGGGATTTGGCTTTGCTTATGCTTGCAATCCACCTTTAAAAACCCTTATTTTATCTGCTCTTTTAGCAGCAATTGCACATGGGCTTCGTTTTACCTTGGTGGAATATTTTCATTTTCAAACTTTAGCAATCGCAACTTTTGTTGCTTCATTTTGCATAGGATGTTTAGGAATTGTTCTAGCAAAAATCATTAAAACCCCTGCTGAAATTATCGCTTTTCCTGCTCTTATTCCTATGATACCTGGAATTTATGCTTATAAAGCGATTTTGTATCTTATTTCTTTTATACGCAGTGATGATTTGAAGGCTAAGTCTGAATTTTTGGTTCAATTTTTTGATTATTTTTTTACAACTGTTTCTGTGACTTTGGCTCTAGCTATAGGAGTGAGTGTTACTTTGCTTATATTTTTTGAACAAAGTTTTATGATGACTAGACATGCAAAAAAACATTAAAACTTGTTGTAAAATTGTTTAGTATTTCTTTTTATAATTTTAAATCAAAAATTTAAAAAAAGGCGGTATTGTATGTTATGTCCAGTTTGCAATGTGGATTTGGTTATGAGCGATAGGAGTGGAGTTGAGATTGATTATTGTCCAAAATGTCGTGGCGTTTGGCTTGATCGTGGAGAACTTGACAAAATCATAGAACGCAGTGTCCCTAATACAGCAAATTTTAACCAAGTTTCAAGACAAGAGTCAAGATATAATAACTCAGCTTATCATCAGCACAATGATTACTATAAAAAGAAAAAGAAAGAAAGTTGGTTAGGCGAACTTTTTGACTTTTAATTTTTATAAGAATAACAAATATTTATATTCTTTTTAGCTTAATATCTTAAAATGTCAAGCAAAAAGGATATAAAATGTATAAATTTTTATCACACGAGCCTTTAGCTAACAAATCTTGTAATCATAATCACGAAGAACATTCTCATGAACATCATCATTCCCATGCTGATGCAAGGAGTATGGATAAAAAGATTTTAAAAATTTCTCTTTTAATGACTTTTTCTATGATGCTTGTGCAATTTATTTATTCAATCCTTTCAAATTCTTTGGCACTTTTAAGCGATACTTTGCATATGTTTTCTGATGTTTTTGCCTTAGCTCTTAGTTTTTTAGCCATCATAGCTGTAGAAAAATGGCAAGATCATCAAAAGACCTTTGGGTACTTTCGTCTTGAAGTTTTAGTGGCTTTTGTCAATGCTTTAACTATTATTTTATCGGCTTTATTTATCATTTATGAGGCTATAGAAAAATTTATTAATCCAAAAGAAATTGACGCTAAAACCATGATAATTGTAGCTATTTTGGGTTTTTTGGTAAATGGGATTAATGCTTTGATGATGTTTAAGGGTGCAAATTTAGAAAATGTCAATATGAAGTCCGCTTTTTTACATATGATGAGTGATTTATTGGGTTCTTTAGTGGTTATTATAGGTGGAATAGCGGTGTATTTCAGTGGTATTGTTTATATAGATACGATTTTAGCTATTGTATTATCAATCTTGCTTTTAAGATGGGCAATTATCTTGCTTAAACAAAGCGCTAATGTCTTACTTGAAAGTTCTCCTGTGGATATAGAAAAAGTAAGACAAGTTTTGCTTTTAAATCCTAGTGTGGATGAGGTAGTGGATTTGCATATTACTCAAATCACCAATAAAATGCTAGTAGCTTCTATGCATTTAAAAGTGAAAGTTTGCGATCTAAAGGAATTTGAAAAACTATCTCAGGATTTATCCCATAAATTACTATATGAATTTGAAATCGGGCACATTACCATACATCCTATAAGGAGTGAAAATGAAATTTAAAGTAAAAAATGTTAATTGTATGAATTGTGTAAATTTGATCAAAAATTCTCTTGAAGATGAATTTGGTAATATAGAAGTAGATTTGGAGCAAAAAATTTTAAGTTTAAATTTAGAAGAAAATCAAGTATCAAATTTTACAAAAGAATTTCAAGATTTAGGTTTTGAGATCGTAGAGCGTTTATAATGGAAGAATTGCGTATAAAAATAGGCAAAATGACTTGCGTTAATTGTTCTAACGCTATAGAAAGAGCTTGTAAAAAAATTGATGGTGTTAAAGATGCTAGTGTTTCCTATGTGAATTCTAGCGGGGTTTTTTTACTTGAAGATCAAGAAAAACGCAAGGATATCATCGCAAAAATTCAAAATTTAGGCTTTGAAATTTTAGAAGATGAACAAAGCTTGAACGCATACAAGGCAAAAAAACACTTAGAATTAAGAAAAAATTTGCTTTTAAGTATAGTTTTGAGTGTGATTATTATGTATTTTGAAATGTTTGTTAAAACTTCTTTTTCGCAAAATATCCAAATGGCTTTGAGTTTTTTTGGGATATTTTATTGCGGGAGAGATTTTTTTTCTCATGCTTTTTTAGGACTTAAAAGTAAAAATTTAGATATGAATACCCTTGTAGCTTTAGGGACTTTGAGTGCTTTTGTGTATTCTTTTTTAGTGTATTTGCAAATTTTTAAAGAAGAAGATTTGTATTTTAGTGGTGCAATGATGATTATTTCCTTTGTGCTTTTAGGAAAATATCTTGAAAGTAAAGCTAAATTTAAAGCACAAGATTATCAAAGAATTTTGGAAAATATAGATACAAAAAAGACAAAAATTTTGCTTGAAGATGAAAGTATTAAAGAAATTCCAAGTTCTTTTGTCAAAAGTGGCGATGTGCTTTTGGTAAAAGAAGGAGAAAGCATTGTTGCAGATGGAGTAGTGCTTTTAGGGAGCGCAGAGCTTGATATGAGTTTTTTAAATGGAGAGTTTTTGCCTGTTTTAAAAAAAGAAGGCGATGAAGTTCAAGCAGGAGCAGTAGTTTTAAATGGCGCTTTAAGGATCAAAGCAAACAAAAAGGCTATGGATAGTACTTTAGAACAAATCAAAAATCTAGTTTTTGAAGCAGGAAATATCAAAAGTCCTTTGGCAAATTTAGCAGATCAAATTTCTAAATACTTTGTAGGGGGTATAATATTTTTTGCTTTTTTAGTTTTTGTTTTTTGGGCGGTAAAAGCGGATTTAAATACAGCTTTTTTACACGCTTGTGCTGTGCTTTTGATTTCTTGTCCTTGTGCTTTAGGGCTTGCAACGCCTATAGCTTTGGTTGTGGCAAGTGCAAATGCGGCAAAAAATTTCATTCTTATTAAAAATCCTGCTGCTTTAGAAAAATTAGCCTTAGTTAAGTACGCTTTTTTTGATAAAACAGGTACATTAACAAAGGAAAATTTGAGTATTTTTAAGCACAATCTTTCTAAAGATGATTTTGATAAATTATGTCAAATTGAAAGTTTAAGCTCTCATCCTATAGCCAAGGCTTTGCATAAAGATCAAATTTTTGATTTAAAGGGCGAGGGAAGAGTGATTGTGGGTTCTGGTATAAAATATAAAGAAGATAATAATATTTATCTTGTAGGTAGCGCGGAGTTTTTGCACAAAAATGAAGTTGACACAAAAGAAAGCGATATCTTTTTTGATTCTTTTAAAGAATATGTTAGGGTGTATTTTGCTAAGAATAAAAAGTGTTTAGGTGGTGTTTTGTTAAGTAATGCTTTAAAAGATAGGGCTAAAGAGCTTGTGTTAAATTTAAAAAAGCAAAATCTTAAAACTTTTATTTTAAGTGGTGATCATATAAAAAATGTAGAAAAAATAGCTAAAGAATTACAAATAGACGAATTTCATGCCCAACTTAAGAGTGAAGAAAAACTACAAATCATTCAAAAATTTAAAAAAACTCTTTTTGTAGGAGATGGGATCAATGATGCGGCGGCTTTATCTGCTGCAAGCGTGAGTATGAGTTTTTCAAAGGCAAATGAACTTGCAAAAAAAACAGGAGATTTTATCTTGATAAAAGATGATTTATCAGCGATTTTTAAATGTTTTAAACTTGCTAAAAAAACACGCAGTATTATCAAGCTAAATCTTTTTTGGGCTTTTATTTATAATGTACTTTGCATTCCTATCGCAGCAGGATTTGTACCTTTTATCACTTTAAGTCCTCATATAGCAGCACTTGCAATGTGTTTTAGTTCTGTTGCTGTAGTGCTTAATTCTTTAAGACTTAAAAGAATTTAAAAATTTAATTTTTATTAATAATATATTATTAAAATGGTATAAATGTAACAAAAATGTTTTTGCATAAGTAAAATGATTTGATTTTCAAAAATTATTATTTTGCTTACCGTTGCATCGTTAGCAGGTATAGTGGTTTTTAGAAATGTGACAGATTATAATTCTAATTTCCAATTTGTTTCGCATGTGATGAGTATGGATATAAAGTCTGATTATTTAGGTAATGCTATAGTTTATGGGGTTATTACTTCTCCTGTGATTCATCATATAGGCTATATAATAATTATTCTTTTTGAAATTTTTATTACCTTAACAGCCCTAAAAGGTGCTTATGATATGTTTAAAGCTAGAAATTTAGATGCTCAAAGCTTTCTTAACGCTAAGATTTTTGGGATTATTTCCTTAACTTGTTGTTGTATTTATGGTTTGCCTTTCAAGTAGTTGCTGCAGAATGGTTTGAAATGTGGATGAGTAATGTTTGGAATGGTTTGCCTGGTGCTACAAGATCGGTAACTTATATATTTTTAGCTTTGATTTTCATCTCTCTTAAAAATGATGATTAATTTTCTATACTAGGCTCCCCAAAACAATCTTTAAGAGCCTCTTTAAGATCTTCTTGTGGGTCAAATTTTTTAGCTCCTTCTTTAAGCATATTAATAGAACTTTGAATACTGTTTTTATTTTCACTGTTTGGTAATTCTTGAGTTAAGGATTGAAGCTTATTTTCATCAATTGTTAGTGCTTTTTGCACATTAATTTTTGCATTTTCTCCAAATTTAGCTTTAAAAAGTTCTTGTATGAGTTTAAAACCTTTATTGAGCGTATCGCGATTTTTTCCTTGTGCATTTGAGCTTATATTTAAAGTATTGCTTTCAAAACTAATAAATTTTGTGCTTTGTTTAAAGCATTCTGCAAGATCAAAATCCCTATCATAAATACTATCAAGCAAGATTTCATAAGCATTTTTTTCTATTTTTTTCTCAAGATTAGGCATGATAGGAGAAGGTGTGATCTTAGGTGTAGTATTTGTTATATTTTCTTGTTTGATTTCTTGGATTTGTGCGTCAATTTCTTTTAAATGACTTGCTTCCATCATCATAAAAGCCATAACACAAAGCGTAAAGCCATCATCATCGCAAAGCATATTTTTAGCTTTTGATAAAATACGGAAAAATCTTTCATAAATTAAAGTAGAAAATTCTGTACTTTTTGCAAAAAAACTTTCTTTTAAATAAAAAAGCATTTCATCAATCACGCTTGAAGCTTCATAGTCTTGCAATTCTTCTAAATATGCAAAAACTTTTTCTTTGTCTTTTGTTAAAATAGCCTGATAAAAGGCTTTGATTTTTTGAGGATCTAAAAAGCCTAGCATATCTGTAATTTTACTAATGCTGATTTCATTTTGACAAAAAATAATAGCTTGATCAAGTAAGGTTAAAGTATCTCTTAAAGATCCATTGCCACTTCTTGCTATGAATTTTAAAGCTTCTTCTTCAAATTTAACATTTTCTTTAAGTAAAATTTTTTTAAGATGATTTAAAATTTCACTTTGTGGAATTTGTTTAAAGCGAAAATGTTGCGTTCTTGAAAGCACAGTGGCTGGAAGTTTTAAAGGATCTGTTGTTGCAAGTATAAATTTAACATAACTTGGTGGTTCTTCTAAGGTTTTTAAAAGTGCATTTGCAGCTTGTGGGGTAAGCATATGCACTTCATCGATGATGAAAATTTTAAATCTTGCCATAGAAGGGGTGTATTTGGTTTGTTCGATTAAGGTTTGTATGTCTTCAAGTCCACGGTTGCTTGCAGCATCCATTTCTATAATGTCTATATGTTTGCCTTCAAGTGCTGCAAGACAGTGCTTGCAAGTGCCACATGGAGTATCACTTGGCCCTTGTTCGCAAACTAAAGCACGAGAAAAAATTCTAGCACTCGAAGTTTTTCCACTTCCTCTAAGTCCTGAAAAAAGATAAGCATGAGCTAAGCGATTATGATTTAGAGCGTATTTTAAACTTACGCTAACTGTTTTTTGTCCTATGAGTTCATCAAAGGTTTTTGGTCTGTATTTAATCGCTAAAGCTTGAAGCATTTTCTACTCGTTCATTATAGATAAAAGTTCTACATTGTCTTTGGTTTTAAGCATTTTAGAATATAAAAATTTCAATGCCTCAACATCATCCATTTGAGAAATCGCCGAACGGATCGCCCAAATTTTTTGAAGATTTGCTACGCCTTGGAGTAATTCTTCTTTTCTTGTTCCTGATTTGATGATATTAATCGCAGGATAAATTCTTCTATCAGCAATATTTCTATCAAGAACTATTTCGCTATTTCCTGTGCCTTTAAATTCTTCAAAAATCACATCATCCATCCTTGAACCTGTGTCAATTAAAGCCGTAGCAACTATGGTTAAAGAGCCTCCATTTTCTATATTTCTAGCTGCACCAAAGAAGCGTTTTGGTTTGTGCAAAGCATTAGCATCTACCCCACCGCTTAGGACTTTTCCACTGCTTGGAGTTGCGGTGTTATAAGCACGCGCCAGTCTTGTGATGCTATCAAGCAGGATAATAACATCTTTTCCTGTTTCTACCATTCTTTTGGCTTTTTCTATCACGAGTTCAGCTACACGCACATGATTATAAGCAGGTAAATCAAAAGTAGAACTAAAAACTTCGCCTTTTACACATCTTTGCATATCGGTAACTTCTTCAGGTCTTTCATCGACTAAAAGCACGATTAAATGCATTTCTGGGTGGTTTTTTGCAATGGCAGCAGCAAGTTCTTTCATAAGCTCTGTTTTACCTGTGCGTGGTGGAGCAACGATGAGTCCGCGTTGTCCTTTTCCTATAGGAGTAAAAAGATCTAAAACACGACCTGTAAGCTTCATCGCATCGTATTCGAGTTTGATTTTTTCTGTTGGAAAAATAGGGGTTAAGTTATCAAATAAAGGTCTTTCTTTGGCTTCTTGTAAAGGCAGATAATTGATCGCTTCAATTTTTAAAAGAGCGTAGTATTTTTCTTGATCTTTAGGTTCTCTAACTTGTCCTGTAACGATATCGCCTACACGCAGAGCAAATTTTCTAATTTGCGAATTTGAAACATAAGCGTCATTAACACTATCGCTAAGATTAGAGTCCATGCCTCTTAAAAAGCCATAACCTTCAGAAGAAATTTCTAAAATCCCTGTAAAAAGTATGAAACCGCCTTTTTTTGTTTGTGCTTTTAAAATTTCAAAAATAAGTTCTTGACGGCGAAATTCTCTTGGGTTTTCGATTTCACATTCATTAGCGATTTTAACTAGATTTTCTAAATCTAATAATTTTAATTCTTCGATTTTATAACCTTCCACTGGAACGTGGGTTCTTTGATGTTGTTTTTTTTCTTTTTCCATAAGTCCTCGTAAGATTTAGCAGAATAATTTTTGTAAAATGTGATTTTAGTAAAAAAGTACACTTTTTGTCAAATTTGTTTATAATTATAAAAAATATTTTTTTAAAGAATGATTATGAAATGTGAACATTGCAGACTTGATTATAAACAAGCTCAAATGATAGAGTATAAGGGTAATTTTTTTTGTTGCAAGGGTTGTGAGAGCGTTTGGGAAATTTTACATGAAAGTGGATTAGATGAGTTTTATGAAAAGCTTGGAAATCAAACTTTAAGCCCTGTAAATTTTCAAAATGAAATGAAAAATTATGATGAGTTTATTACTAAAACTAAAGAAGGATTTAGTGAAATTTATCTCATGATACACGGTATAGAATGTGCAGCTTGTGTGTGGCTTAATGAGAAAATTTTAACCAAGCAAGAAGGAATTTTAGAACTTGATATCAATCATTTAAGCCATAAAGCACGCATTGTTTTTGATGAACAAAGTATTTCTTTGGTGCAAATTTTAAGACTTATTGAAAGCATAGGTTATAAAGCGAGTGCTTATGATGCGAGCAAGGCTTCAAAAAAAGCGGATTTACTAAAAAGAGAATTTTATTCTAAGCTTGTTGTGGCTATAGCTTGCGTGATGAATATCATGTGGATAGCAGTGGCAAAATACGCAGGATTTTTTAGCGGTATGGATAAGGATACTAAGGATATTTTAAATTTTGCTGAATTTATCCTTTGCTCTCCTGTGCTTTTTTATACGGGATCTCATTTTTATAAAAGCGCTTTTAAAACTTTAAAAATGCATAGTTTAAATATGGATGTATTGGTGATTAGCGGAGCGAGTTTGGCTTATGTTTATTCTTTATGGGCTATGTTTTTTAGGGTGGGGGAAGTGTATTTTGACTCTGTGGCGATGATAGTTTGCTTTGTTTTTATAGGAAAATATCTTGAGATGTTTAGCAAAAAGCGTGCTTTAGATACTATAGATGGGCTTAATGATTTTTTGCAAAATGAAGTTTTGGTTTTTGATGGTAAAGAATTTGTTCCTAAAGAAGTGCAAAAGGTTTGTTTAGGGGATAGAATTTTGCTTAAAACTGGAGATAAAATTTTAATCGATGGGATCTGTAAAAGTGGTGAAATGAGTGTGGATACTTCTTCTTTAAACGGAGAAAGTATTCCAAAACTCATACAAAAAGAAGATGAAATTTTTTCAGCTTGTATAGTGCTTGATGGAAGTGTGGAGTATGAAGCAACAAAGCTTTACAAGGATTCAAAACTCAGTCAAATTATCCAGCTTTTAGAACTTGCAAGTTCTAAAAAAGCAAAACTTGAAAGTTTGGTCAATAGTCTTTCGGCTTATTTTTCTAGAACGGTTTTATTGATCGCTTTTATTTGTTTTGCTTTTTGGTTTTTTTATAAAGAAGAGAGTTTCGAAATTTCTTTAGTCAATGCGATTGCAGTTTTGATTATCGCTTGTCCTTGTGCTTTGGCTTTAGCAACGCCCGTGAGCAATCTTGTGGCCTTAGGTAGGGCTTTAAAAAAGCATATTTTATTTAAAAGTTCTAGCGTGATAGAAGATTTAAGCAAATGTGATTGCGTGGTGTTTGATAAAACGGGTATTTTAACCAAAATAGAGCTTGAACTTAAAGAGGTTTTTTTAGATGAAGCGCTTGATTTAAATGAGCTTTATAATTTTGTAAAACTTTCTAAACATCCTATCTCTCAAAATATTGCGTCGTATTTAAAGCAAAAAGGAGCTAAAGATTTAAATTTGGATTTTAAAAAGCATTCGAGCATTCAAGCTAAAGGTTTAAGTGCTGAGTTAAATGAAGGGTTGCTTTTAGGCGGAAGTTCTAAATTTTTGCAAGAAAAGGGTATTGTGGCTAAAGAATTTGATAATACACATTTTATTTTTGCTAAGGAAGGTAAAATTTTAGCTTCTTTTGAGTTTGATAGTGTTTTAAGAGAAGGTGCAAAAGAGCTTATCGCTTATCTTAAAAAAGAAAAGAAAGAATTAATGATACTAAGTGGCGATCATCAAAAAGCAGTGGAAAAAATCGCTAAAAAGTTAGAAATTCAAAATTATCAAGCTTCTTGTTTGCCAGAAGATAAAATGAAAACTATAGAAAATTTAAGCAAAAATTACAAAGTTTTATTTGTAGGTGATGGGGTAAATGATGCACTAGCTTTAAAATATGCAAGTGTTTCGATGACTTTAAGAGAAGGAAGTGATCTAGCTATAGAAAGTAGTGATGTTTTACTTTTGAAAAATGACTTGCTTTCTTTAAAAAAAGCCATCAAATTATCTAAAAATACCTTTAAAATTATCAAGCAAAATCTTGCTTTTTCTTTGTTTTATAATGCTTGTACCATACCTTTGGCTTTTTTGGGTATGATTAATCCTTTATTCGCTGCTATTTCTATGTCTTTTAGTAGTATAATAGTCATTTTAAATGCTTTAAGGATTAAAGAATGAATAGTATAATCATGATGATGATAGGGGTTTCTATCTTAGCGTTTTTTATCATTTTGGCAACTTTGCTTTGGGGGATTAAAAATAAACAATTTGATGATGATTATAAATTTACTACTTTAAATGATGATGAGGATTCTTTGCGTGATGCTATAGAATTAGAAAGGCGTAAAAAAGAAGCTTTGGATAAAAAAAGGCTTTCTTAAAAAGAAAAGCCTTTTTTAGAAATTATTTTAAAGTTTCAATATGAGCTTCGATAGCTTTAAAATCTTCTTCAGTTAAACCTTTAAGGTTAAGTTTCATGATCGCACCTTGACCATAAGCATTTCTTTTGCCTTCTGAATATTCTTTCATGTATTGAAGTCTTTCAGCAGAAGAAAGAGTTTTTAAAGCTGGAACTTTGTTTAAATAAACTTTATCTGCTTTTGCACCATGGCATACTGCACATTTTTTAAAAAGTGTAGCACCATCTGCAGCAAAAGCAGAAACACCAAGACATGCCAAAGCAGAAACTACTAATAATTTTTTCATTTGTTTTCTCCTTAGTAAAAATTAGATTGCTAGGTATTATATATCTTTATTTTTATAAAAATCTTAAGAAATTAAAGATAATGTTTATTTTCTTTTTAAAAAAGCTATATTATAATGTTTTTTATGAAAACAAAAGCATTATTTTTAGATAGAGACGGTGTGATTAATATAGATAAAAAATATGTTTATAAAATAGAAGATTTTGAATTTTGTGATGGAATTTTTGAGCTTTGTAGATATTTTTTAGCTAGAAATTATTTGCTTTTTGTAGCGACAAATCAATCAGGCATTGCAAGAGGATATTACAAGGAAAGTGATTTTTTTAAGCTTTGTGATTATATGCTTAAAGAATTTGCCAAACAAGATATAAAAATTGATAAAATTTATCATTGTCCACATTTAGAAGGTTGTGAGTGTCGCAAACCTAAAGCAGGAATGCTTTTAAAAGCAGAAGATGAGTTTGATTTGGATATGAAAAATTCTATCTTTATCGGAGATAATCTAAGCGATATGCAAGCAGGATTAAATGCTGATATTGGCACTTTGATTTTAGTGAATGAAGAAAAAAAAGAAGGCGATTTTTTTAAGCAATTTAAAAATTTAAAAGAAATTTTGAGTTTTCTTAAAGAAAAGGACATTTAAATGAGAATAGCAATCACAGGTGGTGCAGGATTTATAGGTTCGCAACTGGCTTTAAATTTACAAGAAAAACATGAAATTTTAATCATCGATAAAATGCGTAGTAGTGCGACTTTTGAAAATGGAAATTTAGAAAGTTTTGGGCATTTTAAAAATTTGCTTGAATTTGATGGAGAGCTTTTTGCAGGTGATATTAACGATGAAAAAGTTTTGAAAAAGATTGAAGATTTTAAGCCAGAGATTATTTTTCATCAAGCAGCAATTTCAGACACTACGGTTTTTGATCAAACTAAGGTTTTACAAACCAATTTAAATACTTTTAAAGATTTTATAGAACTTAGCATAGATCTTAATGCAAAGCTTATTTATGCAAGTTCAGCTTCGGTTTATGGCGATGCAAAAAGTCCACAAACCGTAGGTAAAGATGAAGAACCAAAAAATCCTTATGCTTTTTCAAAATTGATGATGGATAAGCTAGCGAAAAAATACTACGATAAAGCCCATTTGGTAGGACTTAGATATTTTAATGTTTATGGAAAAGGCGAATTTTATAAAAACAAAACCGCTTCTATGGTTTTGCAATTTGGCCATCAAATTTTAGCAGGAAAAAATCCACGCTTGTTTGAAAGAAGTGATCGAATTTATAGAGATTTTACTTATATTAAAGATGTTATTAGTGCCAATTTAATCGCCCTTGATTCAAAATGTGGGGTTTATAATGTAGGCAGTGGTAAAGCAAGAACTTTTCAAGATATAGTTGATATTTTGCAAAAAGAGTTAAAGACTGATTTGCCTTGCGAATATATCCCAAATCCTTATGTAAAATCTTATCAATTCCACACTGAAGCAAAGCTAGATCAAACTTGGGATTATCAGCCAAAATTTAGTCTTGAAGAGGGTATAAAAGATTATTTAGGTGAGATAAAAAGACTTTTTGAAAAGGAAGTAAATGCTTGAGTTTTTAAGTCAGCAAAAACCTAAAATTTTGATTATAGGGGATTTTATGGTGGATAATTACACTTGGTGTGATTGTTCGCGTATCAGTCCTGAAGCGCCTGTTTTGGTAGCTAAAACCCTTAAAGAAGATAAAAGATTAGGCGGGGCTGCGAATGTTTATGCAAATTTAAAAAGCTTGGGAGCTGATGTTTTTGCGCTTGGTGTTGTGGGTGATGATGAGAGTGGGAAATTTTTACAAGAAAATTTAAAAGGAGAATTTTTGATCCAAAAAGGACGCAAAACTCCTTTTAAAAATCGCATTATGGCACACAATCAGCAGGTTTTAAGACTAGATGAAGAAGATATAAGTGAGATTTTGCTTGAAAATGAGCTTATTACTTTGTTTGATGAAAAGATCAAAGATTTTAAAGCTGTGGTTTTAAGTGACTATGCTAAGGGTATTTTAACGCCTAAGGTTTGTAAGGCTGTGATAAAAAAGGCTAAGGCTTTAAATATCCCTGTTTTAGTTGATCCTAAAGGCAGTGATTTTAGTAAATATAGCGGCGCAACCTTGCTCACGCCTAATAAAAAAGAAGCTTTAGAGGCTTTAAAATTTGAAAATTTAGAGGGTAAAAATTTAGAAAAAGGGATTAAAAAATTAAAAGAAGATTTTGCTTTGCGTTATTCTATCATCACTCTTTCAGAATCGGGGATTGCACTTTTTGATGAGAATTTAAAAATCGCCCCTGCTAAAGCCTTGGAAGTTTATGATGTAACAGGAGCGGGCGATAGTGTGATTGCGGTTTTAGCTTTTTGTTTGGCAAACGGGATTGAAATTTTTAAAGCTTGCGAACTTGCCAATGAAGCCGCAGCTGTTGTAGTGAGTAAAATAGGTAGTGTGAGTGTGAGTTTTGATGAGATTAAGAGTTTTAATAGTGTGGATTTTGAGAAAAAAATCAAAAGCAAAGAAGAACTTTTAATGCTTTTAAAACAAAATGATCAAAAGATCGTTTTTACAAATGGTTGTTTTGATATAGTGCATTTTGGACATATAAAATACCTTGAAAAAGCTAAAAGATTGGGTGATGTTTTGATTGTAGGTTTAAACTCAGATGCGAGTGTGAAAAGACTCAAAGGCGAGAGTCGTCCTGTAAATTCAGAGTTTCAAAGAGCTTGTATGTTGGCAGCTTTTTATTTTGTAGATTTTGTAGTGATTTTTGATGAAGATACGCCTTTGGAACTTATAAGCTTTTTAAAACCTGATATTTTGGTTAAAGGGGCTGATTATAAAGATAAGCTTGTTGTGGGTGCGGATATCGTTTCAAGGGTTAAATTAATCGACTTTGAAGAAGGATTTAGTACGAGCAAGATCATAGAAAAGATTAAGGATAAAAAATGATAAATTTAGTGGAAAAAGAATGGCAAGAACATCAAAAAATCGTTCAAGAAAGTGAAATTTTAAAAGGACAAATCGCTAAAGTAGGCGAACTTTTATGTGAGTGCTTAAAAAAAGGTGGCAAAATTTTGATTTGTGGAAATGGTGGAAGTGCAGCTGATGCTCAGCATTTTGCGGCTGAACTTAGCGGGCGTTATAAAAAAGAACGCAAGGCTTTAGCAGGTATAGCACTTACAACCGATACTTCAGCACTTAGTGCTATAGGAAATGACTATGGTTTTGAGTTTGTTTTTTCAAGACAAGTGGAAGCTTTAGGAAATGAAAATGATATTTTAATCGGTATTTCAACGAGCGGAAAAAGCCCTAATGTTTTAGAAGCTTTTAAAAAAGCAAAAGAACTTAATATGCTTTGTTTAGGGCTTAGCGGAAAAGGTGGTGGAATGATGAATAAGCTTTGTGATCATAATCTTGTTGTACCAAGCGATGATACGGCTAGAATTCAAGAAATGCATATTTTGATCATACACACACTTTGTCAGAT
>NZ_MJYC01000063.1:0-1346 GCF_001763115.1 Campylobacter sp. BCW_4323
TTAATTTCAAAATAAATCATTTTAAATAAGGAAGGAGAAAAATATTTGAGTAAAAATATTATTACAAGTAAGGTGTTTAAGGGGGGGGGGATATGACTTCCAAAGAACCCTGTTTAAATTCTAAAAAGATAGTTTTATCTTTAGCTACTATTTCTTTCTTAGCGAGTTGTGCTAATGCTACATTAAATTCTGAAATAAAAACTTATGATGAAGCAAATAAAAATACTAAAGCTAGATCAGCAAGTGTTTATCAGAATACTAATACGACTGTAAGTGGTTCAGAAACTAGCACAATCAACATTTCCGATCAAGGTCCACATACCATAATAATTCAATCAGGTGGAACTTTAGGTAGTATAGGTAATACGGGTAATATTATTTATGCTTCTACTAACAATGGCAATACTCTTACTCTTGCTAATCTTACCAATAATGGAACCATCAATGGTAAAGTAGCCATACAAAATAGCCAAGATAACCTCACAGGAGCCATCACTGTCAATACATTTGAAAATAAAGGTCAAGTTAATGGTCAAATTTATATGGGAGTTTGGGGAAATAAAAACTCAGGAATTCTCACTGTGGATCAGTTTAATAACAGTGGAACTATAACAGCTTTTGATAAAAATCAAGGAGTTTTTTTCGAAGGCGGTGCTAATAATAAATCCACGATTAATAATTTTAACAATACTGGAGTTATAAGTTCAACAAATAAAGAAGCTGTCCAGTTTACTCATACTGATGTTAAAACCATTACCAATAATGGAAACATTAAAAGCGAAGGACATAGAGGTATAAGCATAAATAATTCAAGCGTACAAACTCTTAATAATAGTGGTACTATTCAAACCAGCAATCAAAATGTAAATAACTGGGATACGCAAGCAATATATATTGGCAGTTCTACAATCCAAACGTTTATCAATAGCGGAACCTTAAAAGGCGATGGAAGAAAAGATCCAGGAGGGCCTAATGGGGCTATGTTTGCTAGCTCTGGAGTTAATCTTTCTGGCTCTACTATAACAAATTTTGATAACTCAGGTATTCTTTCAGGAAGAGTAGGTATAAATATATCAAGCACTACTATAGATAATTTTAAAAACAGTGGTACTATAGAAGGAACATCTGGAGCCAAACAATTATCAGGAGCAATATTCATTCAAAGTTGGCTTCAAACAAGCTCCACTATTAAAAATTTTGAAAACACAGGCCTAATCAAAAATCAAAACGGCAATGCTATCTTCATAGGTGATGGCAACAAGATAGAAACCCTTAAAAATAGTGGAACTATAGAAGCAGGCAACAATGGTATAACTTTTTATGCATTTGATACAAATAAAAAGCCC
>NZ_MJYC01000064.1:0-105727 GCF_001763115.1 Campylobacter sp. BCW_4323
ATTCAAAACCAACTTTCTTATAAACTAGGACAAGCTTTGATTTTAAATTCTAAAAGTGTATTCGGTTTTTTATCTTTACCTTTTATAATATTAAGCATTGTTATTTCACATAAACAAGAACAAAAGGCTTATAAATTTAAAGTAAAGAAAAATCCAAATTTAGCTTTACCACCTTTAGAAACTTATCCTGATTATAATGAAGCTTTAAAAGAAAAAGAATGTTTTACTTATAAATTAGGAGAAGAATTTATTAAGGCTAGTAAAAATTGGTATAGGGGTGGGTATATTAAATTTTGGTTAATTAACATACAAAATTTAAAAAGGAAAAATTAATGAAACTAAAACAATGGCTATTATCACTAGTAAAAAAACTACAGACTAAAAAGAAATATAAGCATATTTTAGAATTGCAATCTAGAATTACAGAACTAGAAAAAATAAATAATATTTTATTAAACAATATGACAACGGGGGGGGGGAGTATAACAGAAAAAATTAAAAAAATTACTCCTAGACCTTTTTTACACGGTATTAGTTTTCATTTAGCAGAACACTGTAATTTAAATTGTTTTAGTTGCGATAATTTCTCTCAGATAGCTAAAAAAGGCTATTATGAATTAAATCAATTTGAAAAAGATGTGCAAAAAATATTTCACATTACCGAAGGAATGGTAGAACAGTTTTATTTAGCAGGAGGGGAACCTTTGATGAATAAAGATTGTAAAGAATATTTTTATATTTTAAGGAAACATTTTAAAAATAACTCAATTTGGTTAATTACTAATGGAATTTTACTCCCAAAACAAGATAATTCTTTCTGGAAAGCTTTAGAAGAAAATAATATCATCCTAAGACCTACAAAATATCCCTTGAAAATTGACTGGGAAAATATTAAACAAAAATGCAAAGAATATAACATAACACTATCTTTTTTCAATGATGAAAACATAGAAAAAACCAGTTTTAAAACAGCTTTAAATTTAAAAGGCGATAGCGATCCATTCGATAATTTTACAATTTGTCACAGAGCTAATATAAGAATACAAATAAAGGATGGTATAGTATACCCATGTCCCATAGTAGCAAATATCAAATATTTTAATAGCTACTTTAAGCAAAATTTGCAAATTTCTAATAGAGATTATCTTGAACTTAAAAAAATTACAAGTTACGATGAAATATTAAACTTTATATCCAAACCTTTGCCATTCTGTAGATATTGTGCCATTTCAAAAATGGATTGTAGACCTTGGTGTCATAGTACAAAAAACATAACAGAATATGCAGTTAACTAAAGATTGTATTATGCAAAATTTCTTCTAAAACCACAGTGGCGTAAGAGCCTTTTTGCAAGAAAAACTCTATACAAAAATGAGCTTTTTCTTCATCATAACGCCATTTTAACTCTTCTAAATATCCCCACATAAAGCGTCTTGAACCTTGCATTTTGGATTTAAACTCCAAAGCATCTTTAAAAATTTCATTTTCTAAATTTAAAGCCAAACCTTCTCCTGTTTCATAAGCCTTAGCACCGATTAAAAGTCCCATAGCACTAATGTCTCTTGCCCTAAAACGCTCAAGCTCAACGCTTAAATTCTCACATAAAAAACACTTTCCAAAAGGATAATGCCCTAAAACCTCGCCTTTTAAAAGCTTAAAAAATTGTTCTTGTTTTTTAAGTTCTTTAGCTTCTTCTTTGGAGATTTTATAAATTTGGATCAATTCTTTTTCACTAAAATCATTTGAAAAATGTGATAACTCCACTCTTTTGCTCAAATAGCGATTAAAAAGCTCACTTTGAAAAGCTGAAATTAAAAACTCTTTCATTTTTACATTTTTCATCTTTTTGCCACGCAAAATTTCAAGCCCTTCTTTATAATTATCCCCAAATTTTCCAAAACGCTGATAGCCAAAATAATTTCCAAAACCTTGTTTATCCAAATTCATCAAAGCTTGTTCTAGTTTTAAAGCATCGCTTGGTAAAACTTTTTTTAAGCGTATGAAAAAAGAATTTCCTTTTAAATGCCCTATTCTTAGCTTGTTTTCATGGATAAAAGTTTCTAAAATTTTAAGTTTAGGATGAGAAAAATTTGACAAAAAACTCTCAAATTTTTTAGGCATAGAAAGGTATTGAAAGGTTGATCCTTGCTTGTCTTTAAGCCCTGCATAACCAAAATCTCTTATTTTAACCCCGCTTGCTTCACTTAAAATTTTTAAAGCTTCATTTGTGGTTAAATCTTTTTTATTGATATGCAAAATAAGATGTTCGCCCTTACCGCTAAATTCATACAAAGGCCTTTCACGCACTACAAAATCATCGCTATTTTTACTAAAATACGCATTAATAGGACTGTGTTTTAAACTATACAAAGGCTTAAAAATGGTGTTCCCTTCCGCTAAATTCATATTTTCCTTTCACTGCTTTTCCAAAGATATTTAATTTCACGCCGTGTTTTTTGGCTATTGTTTCTATATTTTGCCGTTCTTTTTCATCAAAAGCAAACAAAATTTCATATTCTTCTCCGCTATAAAGCGTATAATCATCAAGTTTTTTAAACCAAGAAATACCGCATTTATTTAAGGCTAAAAGTCTTGATAAATCCT
Source organism: Campylobacter sp. BCW_4323 (assembly GCF_001763115.1). Taxonomy (NCBI): domain Bacteria; kingdom Pseudomonadati; phylum Campylobacterota; class Epsilonproteobacteria; order Campylobacterales; family Campylobacteraceae; genus Campylobacter; species Campylobacter sp. BCW_4323. Next base: position 2,605 of record NZ_MJYC01000064.1, read on the forward strand.
TGCTTAAACCATCTGAAATATCCATAGCACAAGAAATTAAAGGTGCGACTTCATAAAAAAAACTAGCTCTTAATTTTGGCTTTATAAATACATGGTTTGGTTTTAAAGCACCCCCATTTTGTAAAATTTCAAGCCCTTTTAAACTTTGTCCTAATTTTCCTGTATAAGCAAGTAAATGTCCTTTTTTTAAACCTTTTCTAAAAACAGCTTTATTATTGATCTTTGAAATGATAGTAAGACTAATGTCTATTTTATCATTGCCTATAGTATCGCCGCCTATGATTTTTATATTAAATTTCCTAGCTGTTTTTAAAAAACCTTTTTGCAAGGCTTTGATCTCATTTTCGCTTAAATTTTTTGGTAAAGCAAGTCCTAAAAGTGCGTATTTTGGTACAGCATTCATCACAATGGCATCTGAGATATTGACAAGCATTGCTTTTGTAGCGATTTGCTCTAAGCTAAGCCACTCTCTTTTAAAATGCACATTTTCAAAAAACAAATCCTTGCTAAAACACCAATCATCAATAATAGCTCCATCATCGCCATTTTTTTCATTTAAAAAAACTTTGATAATAAAATCTTCTTTGTTCATAATGCGTGATTTTATAAAATTTCCTTTTAAATTCTAGTGAATTTTAGAAAAATTTTATATAATATACAAATATTTAAGGAAAAACCATGAAAAAATTAGAATTAAGAATTTTTAGATTTGATAAAACCAAGGATTATGAGGCTTATTATAAACCTTATATTTATGATAATTATGAAAATTTTGCAAGTTTTTATGATTTGCTTTTGCAAATTCAAGATGATGATATTTATTTTGATTTTGATAAAGATGAAGATACTTACATAGTTGTAAATAAGCAAATCATACCACTTTTTACACCTTTAGAAAAAATAGCAAAAGAATTTGATTTTAATCTTTGTATCGAGCCTTTAAGTACAAAAAGAGCTATTAAAGATCTTATCATTGATAAAAATGATTTTTTAGACAAATACAAATATCTTGAAAAATTTGGCGATGAAGAGGATAAAAAGCTTTATGCAAAATATGATTATTTATATTATGCAAGTGAAATTTTAGACTATCTTCCTGAATATATGGGCGATGGAGTGTTTTATTTGGCCTCAAAAATGATAGAAAAATATCCTGAAAAAAAGATAGAAATTTTAAAAACTCTAGCAGATAAAGAAAAGGGTATTTTTTATCACCTTGAAAGTAAAAATGAAATTTTAGAAACAACGATCAAAAACCTACAGAATGAAATTTTAAATTTAGGGCTTTTTGATAAAAATATTTTACACTTTGATTTACCTAAAACCAATGCTTTTGATAATGAGATTAAAGAACTTAAGGAAATTAAGCATAATTTTAAAGATTTCAATATAGCTTTTTATGGTTTTAATGCTTGTGATACTTTAAAATCCAAACTTGAGGCTAAATTTATTTCCTATGAAAACAGTATAAAAAATAATGGCTTTACTTTACTGAATTTAAATCCTACACTAAGCTATAAAATGGCTGCAGATATTGTTTTGGACGCTTATGATAGCGGAGCTGATTTTATGGTAGTAAAAGAAGAAAAGGATTTTTATCTTTTTGATACTTGCGCTAAAAAACTTATGCAAACAAGTGGAAGGGAATTTGAAGACTTTTATATTTTGAGCCGTTTTGAGTTTTTAGCTCTTATTCAAGGTATACAAGCTCCATCATTAAAAAATCACACTTTAAAGGTTAGTTTGATATGAAAATCTCTTTAGAATGCAAAGATCTCATCATAGAAAAAACTTTAGAACTTTTTTTAAAAGATCATTTGGTGATGAAAAAAGATTGTGATTTTATCATTAGCGATGAAAAAATTCATACCGCAAAACCCTTATTTATCATCTCTAAGAACTCTCCATTTTTAAGCGTGCCATTTAGCAAAGAAGCCTTGTTTGAGTCTTTAAATGAATTTGACAATGTTTTAAAAGCAGCAGCTTTACAACTTGCACTTGAACAAAAAAGACTGCTTGAAGAAAAAATTGACGCTATTGCCTTGGAATTTAAAAAAGATTATGAAAATAAAATCGATCTTGCCATAAAAGATCTTAAAAACAAACTCGTAAAAGCACTTAATGATGAATGATGAATTTATAAGCGTGAAAGACTTTTTTAATCACAATGAAAAAAGAAAAAAATTTCTTCAAAAACAAGAAATTAGTTCCCCTAAAGAAAAAATAAAAAAAATCAAAGAAACAAAGCTTTATACAAATATAGAAAGTGGTAAATACAAAGGGAAAAAACTACTTTTACCTAGTCTTACAACAACAAGAAGCACTAAAAGCATAGTAAAAAGTTGTGTTTTTAATGTAATAAGAGAAGATTTAAGAGATAAAATTTTCATTGAAGCCTTTGGTGGAAGTGCTTTAATGGCGACTGAAGCACTAAGTAATTATGCTTTAAAATCTTATGCTATAGAACTTGATGTAAAAGCTTATAAAATTGCTTTAGAAAATGCTAAAAACATAGATCTAAATTTAGAAGTAATCCATGCAAATACTTTTGAAATTTTACCCCGACTCATAGAAAATTCAAAAAATGAAATCATCTTATATCTTGACCCACCTTTTGATATCAGAGAAGGTTTTAGCGATATTTATGAAAAAATTTATCATTTTTTAGAAAATTTAGATTTAAAGACTTTAAATTTAATCATTTTTGAACACCACTCAACCATAAAAACTCCCGAAAAAATCCAAAATTTTCAAAAAGTCAAAGAAAAGAAATTTGGATCAACAAGTTTGAGTTTTTATAAAAAACCTATATCGTTATAATTTATATTTTTTATTATCAAATTCTCTTTTTAATCTAGGAATATCCTTAAATATAAACTTAATATATCCGCCTTTATACCAATTCTTATGAGCATTAATAAATTGACTTCCTACTTTAAAAGAAAAACTATTTTTATATTTTTTTAAAGTTTCATAATCTGTGGTATACTCTGGATTAATCTTATATTTTTTAGAAAAATAAGCTAGCGTTATCAATGACTTAAATAAATAAAAATAAGATTTTTTTGATGATTTAATTAATTTATTTCCTATAATATAAGATAGAGGTATTTTATAATTATTGCTTACTAGTCCGGTATGCTTATTAAAAACTTTAACATTTGAACTCATCGGTTTAAACCTTTTTTCTATTATAGAAAAGGATTTTATAAATAAATCAATCTCTTGTTTACTAAATTTGTTTTCTAATTTTTCTATATCCATTTTTAATTCATTTTTTATATTTGGAAAATAATACCCATTACCAACTCTTGTTTTGCCCCAAATATTAATTTGCAATAGATTGACAAATACATTTTTTATGTTTTTATAAATATTAAATTTAAAAAACATTTCATGATTATCAAGTTTATAATTAACAAATCTTCCTTTTAATTTATCCATATAACAATACAAGGAAGTATATTTTTCCATAGCTTCCCTACCACCAAAAACACATCCTGTTCCAGTTCCATCTCCAATATGGCTGTCACAAATTTCATAAAATTTCATCTCATAAAAATTTTTAATACAACTTTCATTTAGCAATATATCGACATCAACTCTTGTACTAATTACAAAATCATATTGAAAATTATATAGCCTTTCATATTCTTTCATAACTTCAAAACTTTGATAAATTCCGTAATAAAATTTTTCTACAGATGAACTTAAATTTAAATTTGATTGTTTTTCTAATTTAATATTTTTAAAATATTGTTTTATTTTTTTTACATCTGAACAATTTAAATTTTTTAAATATTCTGAATCAAGCTTTAAAAAAGTATGTCTAAAATTGTCAAATAAAAATATTTTATCTCCTATTTTTCCAATTTTTTTAGCAAAATTAGCGTCAAATTTTCTCTCAATCCAATTACCCCCACCTCCTAAACTAGGCCATAGCTGCTCCTCATCCCAAGAAAATAAAAAACAATCAGCATTTAGAGCTTGTGCAACATTTTTAATATTTGCCTTTATAGATAATTCCCAATCACCTCTTAAAATTCCAAAAAAACAAATTGCCACTCTAGGTTTTACATATTCAATAAAAGTATTTTTTTGAGCTAAGCATGATCTTATAAGATTGGTAAGAATATCGTAATAATATTTTGCGCCATCTGAATTTGTATAATACATTTTACACATCAAAAGATAAGTAAAATCTAGAGGTTTCATTGGGATTACTTTCTCTTGATTTTCTTCTTTCTTAATAAAATCTATTAAACGAGAAATAAAATATGCAAATACAATTTCGTTATTATGATGATGGATGACAGATGCATAAATAGGATAAATTTGATCTAATTCTATAGATCCATTATTTTCTAATAAATAATTTAAATAAAAATTGACCTTAGCACCAGAATCAATTTCTAAAAAATTTTGCAACAAATAGTCAGATTGTGGTTTATTTATAATATCTTTTAACAATGCTATAAATTTATCCAATGTAATAACATTATCAAACATTTCCCCTATCCAAGAAATAATATAAAACTGATATTTTTTTTGAATACAAATCTCTAAAAGTAAAATAAATTGCCCTGTTAAATAATAATATCTTAACTTGTCACTAAACAAATTATAATCTAAATTTATATTCCCATAAATTTGGTTTACTAAATCAAAATTCCAAGAACCAATCTCTTTTTGTAGGTAAATATGATCATTTATTTTTTTGGAAATTAACATTTTAAAATCCTTATGTTTTTATTAATATTCTCCAAAATATCTTTTTCTATTTCATTATTATAAATACCAGCATTTAAAATCACCAAGGAATCATCTTGATCTTTTAGGATTTTTGGTGATTTTACTATAAATTTTGTTCCATAAAGTCTTTTTTCTTGCTTGCTTGGATTGTTATCTAAAATATTTATAATTTTTTCAATATTTAAACCTTGAAAAATCAAATATTGCCCAAATAAATGTGCTCCAAAAAGATAAACTTTTTTAGTAGTATTTTCTAAAATTTCATTTAGATATAAAATTTTCTCTTGATAATATTTTTTCATATCCAAAAATAACTTTTTATTTTTCTCATATTCATTTTTCAAAACTATATTTTGAGTATTGACACTTTCATCTTTGCAAACATGATAAAAAATACTGTGTTCTTTAAAATACTGTTTTTGAATTATCTTAAACTTATGCTTTTGTAGTAAAAACTCTAGAATATTTTCATTTAAAAATATGGTATGTTCAAAATTAAGACAATTTGTAAATTTATTTTCAAGCCATTTTTCCATATTTGGTAATGAAAATATCATCTTACCCCCCCCCGCCATCAAAACAGAAGAAATTTCTTCTAAAAATTCATGAGGATTATAAATATGCTCAAAAGTATGACTATGGATAATAGCATCAAAGCTTCTATTATTAAAAATTTCTTTATGAAAAAATCCATCTATATAATCAACATTTTTATGTTTATTTTTCGAATTAGGCTCAACTATAGTCCATTTTATATCGGCTAAATTTAAGCAATTTTGTGAAAGCTTTCCGTGTCCTCCACCTATCTCTAAAACACTCTTAGGGTTACTTTTTATGATAAAATCTGCAAATTCTCTATGATGCTCTTCCCAAAGAGCTCCAACAACACCAGCATCATGTCCATTTGCATATAAAACCTCCAAAGGAATAAGATTTTTAAGCTGAATCACACCTTCTTTAGAAATAACCCATTCTTGCTTACAAATCAAATCATCTTTTAAATCACTTTCAACACAACCACAAAACAAAGGAAATTCATCTCTAGATAAAAGCTCTAATTCCGTGTTATTTATAGTACATTTTTGACGCTTAATAAATTTTATATCATTCATACAAAGCACCTTCAACACATTTTTTGCAAATAGAATGTTTATAATACTTACAATTTTTATGCAAATCTCTCAATTGATTAATCTTGGTATGATTCCAAAAATATTCTATAATGCCCTTGGTTTTTGCCTCTTCACTCTTTAAAAAATCATGTATATTACCCATTGGCATTTCATCACCATAAAACGTACAACAAGGAAGAACATTTCCTTCAGCCGTGATTACTAGATTTTTATATGGAAATGAACACTGGAATTCAGATTTTTTTTCAGTAGTTTTACTTTTTATTTCTTTTTTACTCCTAGGAGGCTTAACCATCTCTTGAACACCTATCATATCTGCTTTATCTTTCCAAAAAGACATAAAATTATCCAATTCATGTTCATTAATTTCAGTTCGAACAAAATTTACACGGACCAAAGGAGTTAAACTTTGCATTTCTTTTTTCAACTCAATCAAATTTAAAACATTATCAACAACTTTTTTATAATTACTTCCAGGTCTCATTTGTTCATAAAGTTCTTGCGAGTTTGCATCTAGGGATATTTGAATTCTATCAAGACCTGCTTCAATTAATTTCTTTGCTCTCTCTTTAGTTAATAAAGTTCCATTAGTAGAAAAATAAATATCCAACACTCCTTTATCCTTAGCATAACGAATAAAGTTTTCTAAATCGTCTCTTAATAAAGGCTCATTTAAATAGTTAAGTCTTATAGACTGTAAACCATTTACTACACCTTCATCGATAATTTTACAAAATAAATCATAAGAAATTTGAAAATGTTTTTTTTCATTATTTGACTCCACAGATAAAGGACACATTGGACACCTAAGATTACAAGTGGCATTTAACTCAAAATCAATTTGAATAGGAAAATTTGGAACCAACTCTAATTTAGAAGCTTTATCATACATTTCCCTATATGAAACCCATTTTTTTTCATCTTTAATCTTAGCAAGATTATTCATATTTTCACTACCATAAACACCTGTAAATGATGTCTTATTTCTTTTTAACTCACTCATTTTTTCTCCTTAGTTTTTATTTTTAGTATCCAGATAAGCACGAAGCTCAACAATTCTTCCATCTTTCCATTCTATAATATCCACACCTTCAATTCTAATACCATCAAGTATTAAGATAAATTCTATAAAAGTTGTATCTTTATCTTGAAAAATATTTTTCGCACTAAAGTTTAACTCTTTACAACTTTTAAAAATATTTTGTATTGCTAATAAACATTTATCCTTACCCTCTATTCTTTTTACAACTGGATCCTCTAGTATAAAATTATCATTTAGCAAGATTGCTATTTCTTTTAAATTTTTATCATTAAAGGCAGTAATATATTTTTTTGTTAGTTCCCTAAGCATCTTTTATCCTTTCATACTCATCAGGCGTTCCGCAAAATACAATTTCATCTAATGAAATTTTATGATATTTTATAAGTAAGCCTTTTTTTATAAGATAATTATACATAGGAGCTATATATAATTCTCCTTTGGTAAAATCATTTTCAGCTTTCATTCTATTAAAAATTTCTTTAAAATCTTTTGTTTTTTTAAAATAATAAAGCCCACTGCTACAAAGATTTGAAATTCTTTCTTTTTCTGCGGTTTTAATTACATTTTCATTTTCATCAGCTAAAACAAAACTCCATTGTTCTCCATCTGCCTCAAATACCTCTAAACAACCATCAATTTTACAAAAATCCAAAGTAGCAGGTAAAGAGAAGTTTGGTCTAAAAGTATCAATATTAAAAATCAAAATACTTTCATCATCTTTAATATTTGCTCTTTCCAATCCAAGTCTTACCGTATGAGCTTGACCTAAAGTTTCTTGTTCTAATCTTACACTTTTGTAAGATTTTATTCCCAATTTTTCACATTCTTCTTTTATAAAATTGCTAGTATTCTCAATATCTCTATATATAAAAAGAAAATTAAAATCTTTAAAATATTTCTTAAAACCATTTACAGCGTGAAAGAATACGCTATTTCCTTTTAAATCAAGCATATATTTAGGTTTATCATAGCCTGCCTTTGCAAAACGACTACTTAGTCCTGCCATAGGAAAGATTATAATCATTTGCTCTCCTTAAAAAATTTATCATAAAGTATAAAAGCATTTGCTAAAAATGCCATTTGCTTTTCTTTAAAATCATTATGCAAAGGCAACATAGATAAAAACAAATGCAAAGTCAAAGTTTTAATATTATCATCTATATTAAATATATTTAAAAATTCTTTTTGAATATCCAAAATATTTTTATCTTCTTCTATAAAAAACTCTATATTATCGCTATTAACTTTACACTCAAAAAATCCTGCAATAATAAAATCATAAAGCCCAAAAACAGAATGAACCAATTTTGCAAAATCATATTTTTTATCTCCATAAGGAGTAATTTTTCCATTAAAATCAAACCCTCTTGGATCAAAGGTTTTTATAGCACCAGCTCTAAAATCATACATAATATTTGAAAAACAAAAATCTCCATGTACTAATGAAAATTCATTTATATCGTTCATATAAAAATCTAGCTTATCTACTAAAGTCAAAATACTTGGATAAGATTTTGAATTGATAACAATATTTTTTTGCAAATTAATTCCGCTTTGTTTACTAAATTCTTGCAATCTTTTTAAAGTTTTTTCCTTACAATTAAAATTTATATCTTTATTATTGCTTTTAAAAGAATGCAACTTATCTAAAAATTCTTTTAAAGATTTAAATATTCTTTTCCAAACATAACTAGGTAATTTTCCAAAAACATATAATTCTGCTAAAGTATTATTGCAAAGATATTCTATTTCATAACTATCCTCATAAGTTATAACTTTAGGAGTATAGATAAATAGTTCTTTAGGCAAATTATCAAACCAATTAATCTCTGCTTTTATTTTTTTTTGCCAAGAAGAAGACTTTTTTATATAGCCATTTAAAATATCTATATTGTTAAAATTTCTTTGCGTGCTTACAGCTTTTTTGGAGTGAAAATAACTTGTTATAAGACCAAAATCAAGCCAAGTATCATTTTTTATAATATCAAAAGCATAAGCTTTAGAATAAGATTTCATGCCGTCCACGAAAGAATAACTACTTTCAACCATACATTTTATCAAAAACTGAGGATGAGAAAAACTATAAGCTCCTGCTAAAATCAAATCATCTTCTAATGTTTTTGATAATACATTAAATTCATTATCTAAATAAGCCCAATCGTAATTTTCCTTAACTTTTGCAACCTGTAAAGAGTTTTCTTTGAAGACAAGTTCTTTGAAAAAAGTATCCCCGTGTAAAATATAAAGTTTTTCATCAAAAGTACAACAAACATTTAAACAATAAACCACAGATTCACCTAAAGATAAATTATTTGGCACAAATAAAATTTCAATATTAAATTCTTTTAACTTTTTCTCATCAAATTTGCTTAACTTAAAATCATTGGGTAGGGATAAAAAAATTTTTTGATTAAAATTTTTAAAAAGCTCTATTTGATATTCATACAATCTTTTGTTACCAAGTGGTAAGAAAGATGGAGGGATTTTCCCAAATTCTAAAGTAAAATCAGAAGATGAATATTTTGCAGAAGTTATGAGTATCATTTATTGCCACCATCTTTATGAGGGTTTTCTTTTTTTAAAAGCTTTTTAATTTGCTCATAATTTAAACTTATAAATTCAGACGGACGAATGGCTTTATCATCCACATAAAATCCATCATACCCACACCAAGGTTTACCTATGATTATCTCATCATACGGTACATCATGTTTTTGAAGCCAAGTGATAATTGTAGGCAAAGTATGAATTTTAATTTTTTCAAGATCACCATTAAATGTACGCATGTTACGACTTGTGAAAATATCGATTTTAAAACCTTGTTTTTTATACTCTTTTAAAGTTTGAATTAAATCAAGATTTGGTTTCTTATCAATATAATCAGCATTCTCTTCATCAATTGTTAAAGTTCCATCTAAATCAATAAGTAATGTTTTCATAATTTTACACTTGTTTTTTATAATTTTATATTTATTTTTTTATACAAACATATTAACATAATTTAGTATAATAAATGGAAAAATTTAAGAGAATTTTATAAAAAAGGAAAATTATGCACTGTCCATTATGTCAAAACAAAAACAATCAAAAAGAACTTTTTAAGACTTTAAATGCTTTTACTTCAACTGTAAAATTTGATACTAAACAACTTATTAATAATCTTGATGATAGTGATAGCGGGGGGGGGGATATTGTAAAGGTGATAATATTATCACTCTAGTACAATGTAAAAGTTGTGGCTATGTATTTAATTCTACATTCGACTTAAATAAAATCTCACAAGAATATCAAAACAAAACCTACCTTTCTAGAAAAATAGTATCAAAAGCTATGAATAATACGATAAAATTAATCAAAGAAAATTGTTTAAAATATATCAACAAAAACAGTACTTGTTTAGAAATCGCTCCAGGAAGCGGAGACATGGTAAATGCTCTCATACATGATGTAAAATTTATGTACACCATTGATCCATCTTTAGTTTCTTTAGAAATGGAAAATATAAATAATCTTAAACATATACAAGGGTTTTTTAATTTTAATACATTAAAAACAACATTAAAAGATAAAATTGATTTAATAATTTTTAGACATTTATTGGAACATATTAACACTCCATTTGATTTCTTAAGTGATGTTGCAAAACTACTGAAAAATGATGGATTAGTGTATATAGAAATTCCAAATTTTTCAAAATCAGTTCAATACTCTAGATTTTATGATATTTATAATGATCATTGTGGATACTACTCAAAAAACACAATTATTAATGTGATGTTAAAACTTAATTTTACTTTACTAGAAGATATAATTTTACATAATGGCGATATATTAGGCTTAATTTTTAAAAAAGAGTTATCTAAACCACAAAATACCCTATATCCAATAGAATTATTTAATAATATTGCCGAGAAATTTAGTTTAAACATTCAAAAATTAAATAATTTATTAAATAACTATAATTCTATAGGAATCTATGGAGCTGGCTCTCAAGGTTGCTCTTTGCCTTGCTATATCAATCAAGCAAATTGTATTAAAATTAAAAAATGCTTCGATCTTGACGTAAGAAAACAAGGAATGTATTTGCAAAATTCTTCAATTATCATTCAAGAACCAAATATAGAAAATTTTAAAGACCTTGAAGTCATTATTATAGCAGCGCCTTTATATGAAGAAGAAATTATAAGATCTTTAAGAGAAAAAGGATATAAAGGAGATATTATTACCACAGAAAAAAATATTTTACTTCAAAAATAATTTTTATAACCAAAACAAAACTTTTTTCTTTGGTTTAAATTTTTGGAACACTTCTTGCTTGATCTATCATCAACAATAGATTAAAGGAAGAATCCATGAGAGTTTTAACGATATTTTTACTCTTTATGACAAGCATTTTTGCAGTACAAATCAAGGATGTAGCAAACACTGTAGGTGTAAGAGATAACCAACTTATAGGTTATGGACTTGTTGTAGGGCTTAATGGAAGCGGCGATGGAACAAGCTCTAAATTTACACTACAATCCATCTCAAACCTTTTGCAAGGTATGAATATCAAAGTAGATCCTAACGATATCAAATCAAAAAATACCGCAGCTGTTATGGTTACAGCCAAACTTCCAGCCTTTGCAAAAAGCGGAGATAAACTTGATATTACCGTTTCATCTATGGGTGATGCAAAATCTTTACAAGGCGGAACACTTTTACTGACTGCACTTCGTGGGATTGATGGTGAAATTTATGCCATAGCACAAGGCTCTATCTCAACAGGAGGTTTAACACCTAGACCAGGAGGAGCAGGTTCTCACTCAACTACTGCAACTGTAATGGGTGGAGCTAATGTAGAAAGAGAAATTCCACAAAATTTTAGCCAAAATAATGATCTAACCTTAAGTTTAAAAGTAGCGGACTTTAAAACCGCAAACGATATAGAAAGAGTTTTAAATACTGTCTTTGGCGAAGAAGTGGCTAAAGCCATCGACTCTCGCACAGTAAAACTCAAAAAACCTGAAGATCTTTCAAATGTTGATTTTATGGCAAGAGTTTTAGAACAAGATATAGCTTATAAACCACAAAGCAAAGTTATCATCGATGAAAGAACAGGAACAGTGATTGCTGGAGTTGATGTAGAGGTAGAACCTGTTTTAATCACCCATAAAGATATCACCATAAAAATAGATCCAAACAATAACGCAGTAGCTAATCAAAATGAAATCGATATGAAAGATGGTGGTTTTGTAGATCCAAGTTCAAATACCTTAAGAATCAACAATGCAAAAAGCACAGTTGCAAATATAGCTAGAATGCTTAACAAACTTGGAGCAACCCCAAATGACATTATCGCTATTATGGAAAATTTAAAGCGCGCAGGTGCAATTAATGCGGATTTGGAGATCATCTAATGAAAATCGATAATTTTTTAAATACTTATAGTATGAATAGCGCTTTACTTGATCGTGCCGCTAAAGCAAGAAGTTTAGAATCAAGCATCAAAATAAATGATAATAATATAGTTACAAAGAGCAAAGAAGATGAAGCCTTAAAAGAACAAACAGATGCTTTTGAAGCATTTTTTTTAAAGCAAGTTTTAGACGTATCTTTAAAAAGTCAAAATTCACTCTTTGGAAAAGATGCCAGCGATGAAATATACTCTTCCATGTATAACGATACCATGAGTAAAGCTTTAAGTGGAGGTATGGGTTTTTCAAAATTATTATACGATTTTTTAAAAGGAAGGGGTTAAGTTTTTTAAATTTGGGTCGATATGGTTTGTAGAGGATTATAACTAAGATCAAGGAGGCAGAAATGATCAATCCTATACAACAAAGTTATGTGGCAAATACCACATTAAATACAAATAGAATAGATAAAGAAACTAAAACAAACGATACTCAAAAAACGGAAAATGATAAAGCGAGTAAAATCGCAGAGCAGATTAAAAACGGTACTTATAAAATCGATACAAAAGCTACGGCTTCTGCGATTGCTGACTCTTTAATCTAAAACTTTCATTCTCCTTTTTTTGAGAGAGAAAAGGAGAAAATATGCTTAAACAAAGACTTGATGAAGTAAATGCTATCTTAGCAAAACTTATTGCTTTAACCGAAGAAGATATAGAAAATATCAAAGTGGCTAAACATGAGAGTGTAACGCCAAGTGTAGAAGAAAAAAACAAACTTATCGCCGAATTTATTACAGCTAAAAAACAACTTGATGTTGCCTTGGTTGAGCTAAATAATAGCTCTACAAAAGGGCTTAGTGAACTCTTAGATGATGAAGATAAACAAAAACTAGATCTACTTAAAAAAAATCTTCAAAACCTTCATAGTAAAAACAAAGAGTATGCTAAATTTGTTCTTATTGTCAAAGATTTTCTTGATAGCTTAGTAAATAAAATGTTTGATATCAATGATGGAACAAATAATGCTTATGGAGATAAAAAGACAAATCCAGAGTCAATTTTCAAGATCAATGTATAAGGATTTATAATGGGTATTTTTGGAACATTATACACAGGTGTTACAGGCTTAAAGGCAAGCGAAGTTCAAATCGCAACAACTGGAAATAATATCTCAAATGCTAATGCAACTTTTTATACACGCCAAAGAGTAGTGCAAACTACAAATGGGTATATTACCACAGGTGGAGTTCAAGTAGGCACAGGAACTGCTATAGAAAGTATAGTGCGTTTGCATGATGAGTATTCTTACTATAAATTAAAAGGTGCATCAAACCAACTAGAATACACTAAATATATGGCTTCAACCTTACAAGAAATCGCTCAGCGTTTTCCAGACTTACAAAATACTGGAATTTTGAAAGATTTAGAAAATTATAACAAAGCTTGGAATAATTTTGCATCTAACCCCAATGAAAATGCCACAAAAATAGCCCTTGTAAAAGCTTCTCAAACCTTAACAGAAAGCGTTAATAACACTTTTGCAACCTTGGATAAAATCCAAAAAAAAGTAAATGATGATATTAAAAATACGGTTGATGAGATTAATAGAATCGGTGAAGAAATTGCCACTATAAATAAACAAATTTATGGACAAGAAGCCTTACCAACAGAACACGCAAATGAGCTTAGGGATAGAAGAGATGAACTTGAACTTACCCTTTCAAAGCTAGTTAGTGCAGTTGCAAGCAAAAATGAAATCAATCAAGACAATCGCCTTGATACAACCATCACTGATCCAGGACATCAATACAATCTAAGTATAGAAGGTTTTAGTATAGTAGATGGGATAAATTTTCATCCTTTAAAGCTTGATTATGATGATAAAAATAAATCTTATAGTATTTATTATGAAACTCCTGATGAAAAAGTTCGCGATCTTACTGCAAAGATTAACGGTGGACAGCTTGGTGCTCAACTTGACTTACGCGGTAGAAACTATAGCAAAAGCGAAGGAAAATATAAAGATGGAATTATCCAAGGTTATATGGATTCTTTAGATACTTTTGCTAAGACCATGATCAATGAAACTAACAATCTTTATGCGAGTTCTGCGAAAAGTTCTGTTACTTCTGATTATCTATCTGGACTTAAGGGAGATATTCCTTTAGTTAATTACGACAGAACCATACAACCAGGAAGTTTTGATATAGTCATTTATGATGATAAAGGCGATAAAAAACTCACCAAAACCATCACTATAGATGTAAATACAACCATGAATGATATCATGCGTCAAATCAATGCTAATACAGATGATAATAACGATAACAATGCAAATAATGATGTTGATGATCATATCAATGCAAGTTTTAGCTACGATGCAAAAACTGGAGATGGTTTATTCCAAATCAATGCAAAATCAGGCTTTAAGGTAGCCATTGAAGATAAGGGCACAAATTTCGCAGGTGCGTTTAGCATAGGTGGTTTTTTCAGCGGAACTGATGCAAGTGACATGAAAGTAAAAGATTCTATCTTAAATGATCCAAGCACAGTAAGAGCAAGCTCAAATGGGGTTGATAGTGGCAATGACATGGCAAATAAAATCATCCAACTTCAATATGAAAAAGTTAATTTTTATAATGAAGATGGTACTATCGATAATCTTACTATGGAAGAATATTACCGCAAACTTACAGGTAAAATAGCCTCAGATGGTGAAAATAACAATGTTGTAAATTCAAGCAATGAAACTCTTTATAATTCTGTTTATAGCGAGTACCAATCTAAAAGTGGTGTAAATACAAATGAAGAATTAGCCGCTCTTATACAATACCAATCAAGTTACGGTGCTGCAGCAAAAATCGTCTCAACTGTAGATCAAATGCTTGATACCTTACTAGGACTTAAATCTTAAGCTCTAGTAATATCAAGTGAAAAATTTTATCCATCTTAAAGCCAAGCTTGATTTTTTAGCCAATCAAAAAAACACCAATCATTCCCTTTTTGAAACTCCAGATCCTTTGCAAATTGCTAAAATTCACAATGATGAATTTACTGCCTTAATTTGTGCTTTATTTGCCTATGGAAATGCTAAAAATATAGTAAATTTTCTAAAAAAACTTGATTTTTCTTTATTAAACCTTCAAGAAAAACAAATAAAAAAAGAACTTAAAAATTTAAAATACCGCTTCCAAAATGAGAAAGATATACAAGAAATTTTTATCACTCTTTCAAGACTTAAAAATGAAATTTCACTCTACGAACTTTTTTATCAAGCCTATCAAAAAAGAGAAAATACCACAGATGCCATCTTAGCTTTTATGCAAAAAATCAAAACCATAAATTCATATTCAAGTTATGGGTATGATTTTTTCTTTGGAAAAATTTGGCAAAACACCCCTACTTCACCTCTTAAACGCTATAATATGTATCTAAGATGGATGGTTAGAAAAGATGAACTTGATCTTGGACTTTTTACCAAAATTCACACCAAAGATCTTTTAATTCCACTTGATACACATACACATAAAATTTCCTTGACTTTAGGACTTCTAAAGCGTAAAATATATGATTATAAAAGTGTTTTAGAACTCACGCAAAATTTAAAAAAATTAGATGCAAATGATCCCATAAAATATGACTTTGCACTCTATCGTTTAGGGCAAAGTAAGGAAATTGACAAATTTAAGGAGTGAAAAATGGGCTTTGAGCACTTAGATACAATTTATTATTTCACACTTTTTTTTGTAGCTCTTTTTGCTGGTTTTATAGATTCTATTGTAGGTGGAGGAGGGCTTATTACTCTACCAGCACTCATAGCCTGTGGAATTCCTGCGCATTTATCCTTAGCAACAAACAAACTCCAAAGCGTCTTTGGTTCTTTTACGGCCACTTTAACTTATTTTAAATCCACCACTCTACCTCATCTTGCTTGGGGTGTTTTTTTTACAGCCTTAGGAGCAGCTATAGGAAGTTATAGTGTTCTTTTTGTAAAAGACGAGCAATTAAAGCTTATTATCTTAATCTTTTTAACTCTTACTTTCTTATATACAGCCTTACGTCCTAACTTAGGTAAACACGAAAGTGAACCTAAAATAAAAAATATCAAAATTTTTCATTTAATTTGTGGCTTAACTTTAGGATTTTATGATGGATTTTTAGGGCCTGGAACGGGTTCATTTTGGATTTTTGCTTGTGTGATGCTACTAGGTTTTAATATGAGAAAAGCAAGCATTAATACTAAAATTTTAAATTTCACTAGTAATATCATTGCTCTTGTTATATTTTTATGGCAATACGAACTTTTATGGGCTGTAGGCTTGCTTATGGGCGTAGGACAAGTTTTAGGAGCTTATTTAGGCTCAAAACTTGTATTAAAAACTAATGGAAAGTTTATAAAAACTTTATTTTTAATCGTTGTAGGAGCTACTATCATTAAAGTAGCTTGGGATTATTTTAGTTAAAATTGACCCCTGAGCTAAGCTCCCACATAGGTAAGAATATACCTAAAGCCAAAAACAAAACTAAAAGCGCCACAAATAAAGTCATCATAGGCTCTAAAAAAATCAAAAATCTATCCATTAAATTTTCGCTTTTTTGTTGATAATATTTGGCAATTTCTTCACTTAATACTTCAAGTCTTCCACTTTTCATCGCAACACTAAGCATAGAAAATACCAAAGAATCAAAAATATCAATCTTTTTAAAAACCTGACTTAACTCAAGACCAGAATCTATAAAACTAAAAAGTTTTTTATACTGAAAAATTAAAAATTTATTTTCAAGCCCTATAATAGCTAAATCAAAAGCTTTAGATATTGAAATTCCATTTTTTAAAAGTAAAGAAAAAACCATAAAAAAATAATAATTTTGATTATAAATAATCAAACGAGAAATCAAAGGTATTTTTAAAAATAAAAAATCGCAAGAAAAAGCAAAAGAATGAAAATTTTTATAAGCTAAAATAAGCATAACAATAAAAATAACAAACAAAAATATGCAAAAAATTCCATAGCCATCTAAAAAATTATAAATTTCTAACATTACATGCGTGATAAAAGGCAAACTCGTGCCTAAATTTTCAAATAAATCTTTAAAATTAGGCACTACAAAAAGCATTAAAAACAAAAATGCTCCGATAATACTTAAAAAAACCAAAGAAGGATATCTAAAAGCCTTTTTTAATTGTTTTTGAGTCTCTAAGCTTTTTTCTCGAAGTTTAGAAATTTGACTAAACACTTCGCTGATTTTTCCTGTCTTTTCAGCCGTTTTAATCAAGGCTAACTCCGCACGATTTAATCCAAAATTAGCATTTTCAAAAGCTTGATTTAGATTTTGAGCTAAAATTAAATTGTCTAATATTTTTTTCATAATCTTGCAAGAATGCATAAGATATAATTCTCTAATCGCTTCTTGAACACTTAATCCAACTTCACACAACAAAGCCAGCTCTTTAAAAAAGAGTATAAAATTTTCATCTTTTAATCTCTGAAAATTAGATTTTTGAATTTCTTTTATATTAATGATTTTCCAATTCTTTGATAAGGCTTTTGCTTGTGCTGTATTTAAATTTTCAGCTTTTATAGTTTTTGTATAATTTTGATTGTTTTTAAGAAATTCTACTTCATAAAATTTCATCTTACAACCCTTAAAAGCTCATCTATACTTGTAAGACCTTCTTTGGCTTTTTTTAAACCTTGTTCAAACATAGTTTGAAAACCATATTTTTTTGCAAGCTCCATTAAAATCGTTTTATCTTGATTTTCCCTAATTGCACAAGCTAAATCTTCATTGATCTCTAAGCACTCAGCGATTAATTCTCTGCCAAAAAATCCACTATGATGACAACGCTCACATCCTTTTGGTTCAAAAAATTCACCTTCAAATTCAATATAATGTTTTTTGCTTTTTTGCTTACACCAAGGACAAAGTTTTCTAACCAAACGCTGTGCTATAACAAGACTCAAAGCCGATGCTATCAAGTAACTTTTTGCTTGCATATCCAAAAGCCTATCAATGGTACTAAGAGCATCATTAGTATGCAAGGTGCTTAAAAGCAAATGACCTGTTAAAGAAGCTTTAAGTGCAATATCTAAACTTTCTTCATCGCGAATTTCTCCTATCATGATAATATCAGGATCTTGCCTTAAAATTGCTCTTAAAATACTATTAAACTCGACTCCAACTTTTGAATTAAGCAAAATTTGCTGCACTAAAGGAATTTTATATTCTATAGGATCTTCTGCTGAAATAATCTTTTTTTCAATACTTTTCAACTCATTTAAACACGCGTATAAAGTTGTACTTTTACCACTGCCAGTAGGGCCGGTTAATAAAATCATTCCATTGGGACGATGTAAAATCTTTTTTAAAATTTCTAAATTTTTATCTCCAAGATTTAGTTTATACAAATCCAAAATTTCTTTATCATGTTTTAAAATTCTTATAACAACACTTTCGCCATAAATCAAAGGCAAACATGAAACACGAAAATCATATCTTTCATTTTCAAAATCTAATTCAAAACTTCCATCTTGTGTTTTTCTTGATTCAGCTAAATTCAAACAAGCTAAAAATTTGACATGAAAAACCAAAGCTTCATAAACATCCTTCTCAAAAATAGCAAATTCACGCAAAATTCCATCAACCCTAAACCTAATCAAAGCATCATCATTCCTTGCTTCTATATGAATATCACTCGCATGAAAAGATAAAATTTCATGTAATAAAAAATCAAAAATTTGACTGATGCAACTTTGATCATCTCTTTTTTGATTTTCTTGCCATTCAAGTCTAAGCTTAATGCTTAATCTTTTAATCTCCTCTTGAATACGAATTTGATTTAAAATTTTAGCTATCTTTAATTCATCGGCAATTGCAGTGACGATTTTTTCACAAATCATAAAAGTCTTAACTTGCTCTAAAAGCTCTAAAGAACAAGGTTTAGATCTAATAATCATAAAGCCGTCATTGTTTTTAATAAGCAGAAATTTAAATTTTAAAAGTAAAGAAAAAGGTATACCTTCATAAATAAAATCATTATCTTCATCTAAATCAACAAAATGTAAATTACAAAAATTTGCTAATTTTTTAAAAAAATCCCAAGAAGTGATATTAAATTTAGTGCAAATTTCATCAAGACTTATTTCATTATCAATATAAGCTTGAAAAATTTTATCCATTCTACTTTCCATCTAATTCCATTAAACCATAATAATTTATATAAGCATCTAAAGCACTTTGAGCTTCTTTTTCTTCACCTAAAGCTCTTTTAGCCTGAGCAAAAATCAGCCAAGAATCTTGTTTTTGCTTGTCAAGTTCATTGGCTTTTAAAGCCCAAAATATTGTCTTTTGATAAGCTTTAATATCAAAATACTTCTTAGCTAAATTTAATGCCTTTTCATAGCTTGGATTTTGATAAAAAGATTTTTTTAAATCAGAAATATTTAAAATTTTAGAATCAATTTCTATCTTACTAATGTGTGTATTTTCCCGCACCGCTTTAACTTCTTCTAGTTCTTTATATAACTTTTCCCTAGAAATCTTATTTTTTTCTTGTAAAATTTGCGCTTGAAGAATCTTTTGCTCTAAATGCTTTTTATGTTCAATAGCTTGCAAATAAATATTTTTTTGCTTATTATATTTTTGCATTAGCACAAAAAAACAAAATGCTATCACTAAGATTAAAACAATTAAAAATAAATATTTTAAATATTTTTTAAGTAAAAAATATTTATACCTAAGCTCAAGTTCTTTAATTCTTTCTTGCATACCTTACCTTAATAAGCCATTCTCTAAAGCACTAAGCTTTAAAATATACTCTTGACTTTTGTTTGTATCAAAAAAACTATTTATCTCATAAAAACTTTTTAAAGTTTTATCAATATATCTTAAATTTCCTTGAGAAATTTTTTGTAAAAACTTAAGACATTTATTTGAAAAATTCATTCCGAATTTCAATTTAATATAATCATCAAGCTCTAAAAGACTAATATTTTTCAATTCAAAACAAGCACTTAAACGACTTTTAAAATGCTCTTTTTTAAGTATATTTAACTTTTTATGAGAACTTAAAACAAAACTTATAGAATCACTATAAATCCTAATGCTTTCTAGCATTGCATAATCATACATTCCTACTTCATCAAGAATGATTAAACTCTGACCTTGTGAAATCAAAAACTCAATTTTTTCTTTTAAGAAACTCTGATCTTTAAAATTTTCATTAATAAAATCAACATTATATTTTTTTGCCAATCTTTGCAACAATACACTTTTACCGCTACCACTTTTTCCCCATAAAAAAATAAAAGCTTTTTGACTTTCTAAAATTTGATTGATTTGATGAAAAATTTCTTCCCTAAATGAAATAATTTTATTCATAATGCTTAAATCCTAGATCTTTAAGACTTGGGGCATTTACGCTATCTACTATACTTGGAGTGATAATAAAAACAATTTCGGTTGCTTTAGAATTTAAAACTTCTCCTTCAAACAAAGAACCTAGGATTGGAATTTTTGATAGAAAATTGATAGAATTTTTCTCATTAGATTTATCGTGAGAAATCAATCCACCTAAAATTAAAGTTTGATTATTCTCTACTTGCACAACACTAGAAAGCTTTTTTTGTATAGTATCAGGAGCAATAGTTCTTGGTTCTTTTTGTCGTTTATTATCTTCTGGATACTTAAAATCACTTAAGCTTGGATTAATCCTAAGCATTATTTTTCCATCATCGGAAATTTCTGGTAAAATATTGAGTAAAATGCCTACAAAAATAGAATAATTATTATAACTTTCACTAACAGTAGTCCCATTTTCAGTACCTTTAGAACTTTCTTTAACTTGATAATTTATAGTATCGCCTACAGAAATAATGGCTTGTTGGTTATTTAAAGCCATAAGCTTTGGATTAGAAAGCACGCTAGTTTTTCCATTTTGAGAAAGAAAGTTAATAATAGAATCAAAATTTAAATTTGCCCTTAAACCCAAATTCTTAACAAAACCTTGCTCATTTTGAAACTGAATAAAAGAATTTTCATTATTTACTTGCGAATTTAAACCTATATTAAAATTTTGCCAATTAATCCCACTAGAATGGCTTTCATTTAAACTCACAGCAAGTATGCTAACATCAATAATAACTTGTTTTTTAAGACGATTTTCTAGTTTTTGCAAATAATTTTTCACACTTTTTAACTGAGAATTTGTTCCAGTTACTATAATAAGACCTGCATTGGGATTTATAATGGGAGTTTTAGCCTCATAATCTTCATGAGAATTTTTTAATAATACAATAATCTCTTTTTCTATATTTTGCCAAAAATCAAATTTTTCCATACTTTTAATCATATTGTCTTCTGCATCATCGAAACTACCGCTATATTCACTTTGCCTTGGTTTAGCGTCTACAGACGCTTTAGTTATGCTTTGTCCTTCTCTAATAGAAGTGATATAACTTATCTTAAAAATCTTCGTATCAATACCTGAAATTCTTAAAATTTTACCATCGAAATCATAGCTAAGATCATGCTCTTTGATAAAAAAATTAAAAATTTCGTCTAAACTCATTTGATGAATATTGACAGAATTTTGCAATGTTTCTAATTTTTCTTTGGCAATTTTATCTTTAACAATAATACTAAAAGAACAATATTTTGCAAGCTCATCAAGACTTTCTTGTATGCTTAATTTTTCATTAATACTGATATCAAAAAGACGCTTTTGACAATCTAAAGCATAAAGATAATGGCAAAAAAGAATGTTAATTAATATTAATCTTATCATTTTTATTTATTTGGATTGCAATTTCTAAATTATCATATTGGAATTTAATCTCTTTAGTATTTATTTCATGTATTATAGCATCATCAATCATATCACCTTTTTTATACCATCGATCATAAATTTTTACTTTATCAAGCATAATTGCAGTAATTTTAATATGTCTTAATTTTTCAAAAGTAGGATTCACAAATGGATTTTGAAGAGTATTAAAATTTATGCGATTTTCTTTATCTATAAGTTTAAAATACTCTTCAAAATTATCTTGTGCAAACAAAGTGCTAAAACACAATGTAGCACTAAAAATATATTTTATCAGCTTTCAACCTCATTACTATAATCAGCCATAGCGATACGCTTAAGCTGTCTATAGCGACGTTGAGCGTCTTTTTTATTGCGTTCAAAAAGCTCAGCAGCATGTTCAGGATTTGCTTTTTTAAGTGAATTATAACGCACTTCATTCATCAAAAATTGCTCATATAAATCCCAATCAGGCTCTTTTCCTGTTAGAGTTAAAGGATTTTTTCCTTGTTCTTCTAAACGAGGATCAAAGGTATAAAGTGGCCAATAGCCACATTTTGTAGCAAGCTCACCTTGCTCTCCTGAGTAGCCCAGCCCACCTTTAATACCATGAGCTATACAAGGAGAATAACAAATCACCAAAGATGGTCCATCATAGGCCTCAGCTGCAGTGATAGCTTTGATAAGATGAGTATAATTTGCCGTTGAATTTACTTGTGCTACAAAAATATAACCATAAGTCATAGCAATTTGACCTAGATCTTTTTTCTGTATAGGTTTGCCTGCTGCTGCAAACTGTGCCACAGCTCCTGTTCTAGAAGATTTTGAACTTTGACCACCTGTATTAGAATAAACTTCTGTATCAAGCACTAAAATATTTACATTTTCTCCACTTGCTAAAACATGATCAAGTCCGCCATAGCCTATATCATAAGCCCAACCATCACCACCAAAAATCCAGTGAGATTTTTTACTTAAATACTGTTTAAGCTCTAATATATCTTGCACCGCTTTAATATTTTTATTTTGCTCTAAAATAGGGATCATTTTATCTTTAATTTCCACAGACATAGCACCATTGTCTTTATTTGCAATCCAATCTTTAAAAAGAGCTGATAAAGCATTTGGAACTTCTTGCATACTTTCATTCATGATATGTTCAATGCGGTGTCTTGTATTTTCAGTTGCAATTTTCATACCCAAACCAAACTCAGCATTGTCTTCAAAAAGTGAATTTCCCCAAGCAGGACCGTGTCCATTTTTCACACTTTTTCTATAAGGAGTTGATGGAGCTGAACCCCCATAAATAGAACTACAACCTGTCGCATTAGCCACAATCATTCTTTCACCGAACAATCTTGTAATTAAAGTGATATAAGGAGTTTCTCCACATCCAGGACAAGCTCCATGGAATTCAAATAAAGGTTGGGCGAATTGCGCTCCTTTTGTGGTTTCTTTATTTAAAATATCATCTTTATATGTGATTTCTTTAAATAAATAATCCGCATTTTCTTGCTCACCAAAATCCATCTCTTCTTGAAGTGGTACCATAACCAAAGATTTTTCTTTAGTAGGACACTCATGAACACAAAGCTCACAGCCTGTACAATCAAGTGGAGAAACTTGAATTTTAAAGCTTAATTTTTCTCCTTTGGTCCCTTTAGCTTCTAAAGCATGATCTTTTACACCGCGAGGTGCATTTGCCATTTCTTCATCATTAATCAAAAATGGTCTAATAACAGCATGTGGACAAACTGAAGCACATTGATTACATTGGATACAATTTGCTTCTATCCATCTTGGTACCATAACCCCAACACCGCGTTTTTCGTATTCGGTTGTGCCGTGTTCAAAACTTCCATCTTCATAACCTAAAAAGGCTGAAACAGGCAAATCATCACCCTTAGCTGCGTTCATAGGTTTTACGATTTTTTCAACAAATTCAGTGCCTTTATAGGCATTGGTTTGTTCTTTTTCTTTAAGCTCTAAATTTTTCCAATTTGGATCCACTTCAACTTTTACAAGTCCATCAGCCCCCACATCAATAGCTTTGTAATTCATTTCTACAATAGCATCGCCTTTTTTACTATAAGATTTATACGCAAGCTCTTTCATGTATTTTTGTGCGTCTTCATAAGGAATGATTTTTGCAAGTTTAAAAAAGGCTGATTGCATAATGGTATTTGTACGATTTCCCAAACCTATATCACGAGCTAGTTTGGTTGCATTGATGATATAAAAATTTACTTCTTTTTCAGCTAAAGTTTTCTTTACTGCATCTGGAAGTTGTCTTATGGTTTCTTCAGCATTCCAAATACTATTTAAAAGGAAAGTTCCACCTTTACGAATTCCTGCTAAAACATCATAAATTTCCAAATAAGCCGCTACTGAACAAGCGATAAAATGCGGAGTTGAAACAAGATAAGTTGAACGGATAGGTTTTTTAGAAAATCTTAAATGGCTTCTTGTATAACCCCCTGATTTTTTAGAATCATAAGCAAAATAAGCTTGAGCGTAAAAATCCGTTTTATCCCCGATGATTTTAATCGAGTTTTTATTTGCGCCCACAGTTCCATCAGCACCAAGTCCGTAAAATAAACATTCGATCGTACTTTCATCTCCAAGTGAAATTTTCTCTCCGGTACTCAGTGAAGTATGAGTTACATCATCAACTATACCTACAGTAAAGCCATCTTTTGGATTATCAAGTTTAAGATTTTCAAATACTGCTATCATTTGAGCAGGATCAACATCCTTTGAAGAAAGTCCGTATCTTCCACCCACTATAACAGGAGCATTTTCTCTTCCATAGAAAGCTGATTTTACATCAAGATAAAGTGGCTCCCCAAGACTTCCTGGTTCTTTGGTTCTATCTAAAACTGCGATTTTTTTCACTGATTTTGGCATAACATCAAAGAAATATTTTAAGCTAAATGGGCGATAAAGATAAACTTTTAAAATCCCTACCTTTTCACCCTTAGCATTAAGATAGTCTACCACTTCTTCAAGTGCTTGAGTCACAGAACCCATAGCAACAATCACACGCTCTGGCTCTTTATGTCCATAATAAGTAAATGGTTTGTATTCTCTACCTGTGATTTTTGAAATTTCTTGCATATATTCATTAACAACATCAGGCAAAGCATCATAAAAACGGTTACTTACTTCTCTAGTTTGAAAATAAATATCATCATTTTGTGCTGTTCCGCGTGTTTTTGGATTTTCTGGATTTAAAGCATTATTTCTAAATTCAAGCAAAGCTTCTCTATCTAATAATCTATCAAAATGTGCATAATCCATTACTTCAACTTTTTGAATTTCATGGCTTGTTCTAAAACCATCAAAAAAATGCAAAAATGGCACTCTTCCCTTAATTGCAGCTAAATGTGCTATACCAGCTAAGTCCATGGTTTCTTGCACGGAATGCGAACAAAGCATAGCAAAACCAATTTGTCTTGCCGCATAAATATCTTGATGATCACCAAAGATAGACAAAGCTTGAGCAGCCAAAGAACGCGCTGCTACATGGATTACACAGGGGAGTAATTGACCTGCTATTTTATACATATTTGGAATTTTAAGGAGTAATCCTTGAGAAGCTGTATAAGTTGTAGTCAAAGACCCAGCCTGTAAAGATCCATGCACACTACCTGCAGCACCTGCTTCACTTTGCATTTCTACGATTTTTACAGGAACTCCAAAAAGATTTTTTTTGCCTGCAGCTGCCCACATATCGGTGTAATCAGCCATAGGAGAACTAGGTGTAATAGGATAAATTCCAGCAACTTCAGTAAAAGCATACGCAGCGTATGCAGCAGCCTCATTTCCGTCCATAGTTTTCATAATTTTACCCATTGAGACCTTCCTTATATATTGATAATTTTTATAATTTTTTAGCTATCAATTTACTATAAATTCTCTTAAAAGGCGTTTAACGAAAACTTGAAATTAGTTTAATCTAGCTATATAATTAACAGCCTCATATGCATTTAAAAATACCATAGAATGAGCTTTTAATTCATTTTCATTGCCATAGCCACAAGTTAAGGCCAAAGGAGTGATATTAGCAGAAATTGCAGCTTGAATATCTAGTATTGTATCGCCTATCATATAGGCATTTTCTTGAGTTTTATTAAGTCTTTTTAAGGCTAAAATTATAGGTTCAGAACTTGGCTTTGGATTTATGACATCTTCAAGAGTAATTAAAGTTTTAAAGAATTTTTTAACCCCCAAATAATCAAGTAAAATCGGAGTAAATTTACCTCCTTTTGTTGTAACTATACCAAGATCTGCAATTTCGCTTCCAAGTTCTAATGCTTCTTTTGCTTTAGGCAAAAGAGTGGTTTGTTCTAAATAAATTTGTGCATAAATTTCACGATAAGCTAATACAAATTCTTTACTTAAATTTACTTTATCTGGATAAAGCATTCTAAACATTTGCTCTAAAGGATAACCTATGAGATTTTTGATTTCTTCATTATTTTTAGAAGTTAATCCAAGGGCTTTAAAAGCTCCTTGGAAAGAATTTAAAATAGCATCAGTAGAATCAATTAAAGTGCCATCTAAATCAAATAAAATAGTTTTATTCATTATCTTAAAATAAATTTAGCATCCACTCTTCTATTATCCGCTCTACCTTCTTTAGTGTCATTGCTTGAGCGAGGATTATCTTGACCATAACCTACTGTTTTGATGCGACTTTTTTCTACACCATATTTTTCAAGTTCATTAGCAACACTTTTAGCACGTCTTTCAGAAAGCTTTTGATTATAAGCTCTTGAACCGATATTATCTGTATGTCCTTCAAGAATAGTATCATATCTTTCATTTTCATCTAAAACTTTTGCAATTTCTTTGATTTTTTCTTGAAAAGTTGGATTTATAGTAGTTTTATCAAAACCAAAATGACCTTCCAAAGAAATAGTTTTTTCGCAACCATTTTCATCTAATAAAGCACCTTCTCTTGGTTCTACAGGACATTTTACTTGTGGAGCTGGACGAGTATCAGCAACTTCTTCTACAGCTTTTTCCTTTTTGCCACCAAAACCAAAACTAATACCTAAAGTTGAAACCCAATTATGGTTTGCATGGTTAAAATTAATTTGATCTCTAGTTTCAAGTCTTAAAGCCAAAGAATCACTAAGACGGAATTTTACACCCGCGCCATAATGTCCAAATCCACCGCTTTTATTATCATAAGCAGCATTTGAAAAATCCTCATATCCTCCACCTGCTAAACCATAGAAATAAAATTTCTCACCTACATCAATACCTTTAATAGCACTCAAATAAGTTCTTGTAATATCTGTAGTTTTATTTGTATTTGTATATTTAACATCAGAATAATGCTCTAACCCAAATTCTAATTGATCAAGCCAAAAATCGTCAAAATGATAACCAAGTCTAATCCCTGGTGCATAGCGATTATCCATATCTAAATTACCTTCAAAGTAATTATAGTTTAAAGTTGGAGTGATTTCAAATTTTACATTGTTATCAGCACCGAATAAAACACTTGCCAAACCTAAACATAATAATATTTTTTTCATAGAAAAAACCTTTCATTGTGTTATAAAATAAAAATTTAAATTTTGCAATTATATCATAAATGACAGAAAAAAGGATAAGTTTTATAAAAAATTGTAGAAAGGTGGGAAAATCCCACCAAAAATATTAACGTTTAGAGAATTGCGGGCTTCTTCTTGCTTTGCGGCGTCCATATTTTTTACGCTCAACAGTTCTACTATCTCTAGTAAGAAGTCCTTTAGGTTTTAATAAAGCTCTAAAATCAGCATCCATAGCTGCTAAAGCTCTTGAAATTCCATGTCTTAAAGCTTCAGCTTGAGCACTATAGCCCCCGCCTAAAGTAGTTGCTTTAATATCCATTGAAGTTTCTTGTTTAGTCACAAGTAAAGGTTGAACCACTTTAAGCTTAATCGCCTCGTGTCCACCAAGCCAAGTGTTTAAATCAACACCATTAACACTAATTTTACCACTACCTGGTTTTACCCATACCTTTGCGATAGCAGTTTTTCTCTTACCTGTTGCGTATGTTGTTGCCATGATTATTTTCCTTCTTTAGCAATTTGCGCAGTGTGTGGGTGCTCACTACCCGCATAAATTTTTAATTTTTTAAGCATAGCTCTGCCCAAATTTGTTTTAGGAAGCATACCTCTAACTGCTAATTTATATAATTTTGCAGGATTTTTTTCAAGTAAATCACCAAATTTTTCGCTTTTTACACTTCCAAAATATCCTGAATGTCTATGATAAAGCTTATCTTCTGCTTTATTAGCACCTGTAAATACAGCTTTTGAAGCATTGATGATAATTACATAATCACCACAATCAACATTTGGAGTAAAGCAAGGCTTGTTTTTACCTCTCAAAATTGTTGCTACTTCAGTTAAAAGACGACCAAAGCGTTTGCCTTCTGCGTCTAAAACAATCCATTCTCGTTTTACTTCGTTTGGCTTTGTTATCTTTGTCATAATTTTTACCTTTGCCAAAAATTTAAAATGTGATTGTATAAAAAATAATATTAATTTTTACTTAATTTAAGTAAAAATAAAGTTTATATTTCCAAAATTTGAATTTCATTTTCCAAACAATAAACTATAAAAGCACGCACTTTATCTTTTTTTAAAATTTCACTAATGGCAATCTTATAAGTTCTTACTTGCTCTTTATGTTTATCTTGCATAGCAAGACCTGTTTTATAATCAATTATGAAAGCTTCTTCATCTTTTAGAGCAAGCAAGTCTAATTGTTTAATTTCTCCATTAAAACTCAAAGCTTGCTCTTTTAAAAGCTTTCCATCGCTAATTAAATTTTGAAATTGAGTATTTTTCAGCAAAATTTCAATTCTTTTAAAAAGCTTTTCAAAATCACTCTCATCTAAAAAATGCCTAAATTTGCTCTTGCATCTTTGAGTAAGTATTTGAAAATTTTCACCCTTAGGGAGTTTTAAATTTTGCATAAAAAAGTGAAAAGCATTTCCAAAATATAACTCTTTACTATCAAGCTTTTCTTCACTTTGAACTTCTTGTGGGCTAATTTTTTCAAATTTTTGTAAAGCTTGAATACTTTCTTTTTTAATACTTAAAATTTGCTCTTTGCTTTCTAAAAAACCTCTCTCTTGAGAATGTATATTTAAAAATCCCCCCTTAAAATAACTTGGATAATTTCCATTTACACTTTCTTCGTTTCTTTTTATGATAATCAAACTTTCCTTAGCTCTTGTAAAAGCCACATAAAGTTTATTGATATCATCTTCATAATTTGCTCTTGTAATATTTTCTTTAAAAAGGGTATAAATAGGCTCTTTAGTAAGCTCTCGAATTTTATCCTTAATATGGAGTTGCCAACCTTGATTGATATCATATTCAAGCATGATATCTTCATTGTTTGAATTGTTTTTAGATAAACTATCTAGCAAAATCACATGATCAAATTCCAAACCCTTAGATTTATGCACACTCATAATACTAATACCCATATTTTGCTCGCTTACTATTTTCAAAGTACAAGGCTCAAATAAAAGCTTTAAAAAATTTTCCTTAGTTTTAGCATATTCGATAAATTGCATTAAAGCTATATCATTTAAATCAAGTTTTAATTCTTTTATTAAAAAAAGTACATTTTCCATAGCATTTTTTGAAAAATCAAGGGTGATTTTTCTCGGCTCAAAACCTAAAAGTTCTTTTAAAAATACCAAGTAAAACTCATCACCAAAAATACAATATTTAGCATATTCTAAAACAAGTCTTACGCTTGCTTTATTTTCAAGTAAAACATTGCTTTGAGTAAATGCAGGAATATTTTGCTCTCTTAAAAAATCCAAAACCATATCTGCATCGCTATTTTTCCAACACAAAATACAAATATCATCATAAGAAATATTTTTAGATCTTAAAAAATTAACTTGCTCAAATAAAGTTTCTAAAGTCTTTTCCTTGATTTCTTGAGCTTGGTTTTTAACCTTTTGTTCTTTAGATTCCACAATACGCACAAAACCGCCTTTTTTGCTTTCTAAGGCAAATTGCTCTTTATAATCTTTGATTTTTTCTTTAAAAGTTTCATTAACAAAATCAACCAAAAGCTCTTTAGAACGATAGTTAGTATTTAAACTGTCACTTTTAATTTGATCAAATTCTTGTTTTAACAAATCAAATAATTCTTTTTTTCCTTTACGAAAGCGATAAATACTTTGTTTTTTATCTCCTACATAAAAAAAAGTGCGATTTTTCTTAACTCCTTCCCCTGAAACAAGCTCAGCAATCAAAGGGCGTAAAATTTGATATTGGATCACGCTTGTATCTTGAAATTCATCAATAAGCAAATGCGAAATAAAACCATCTAAGCGAAAATAAATCATATCCTTAAATTCACTGGTTATTAACTCATAAACTTTTTTACTCACATCTTGGAAATTTAAAGTATTTTTATCTTTATGAAATATATTTTTAGCTTCACTATAATGATTTAAAAGATTCATTAAATTAGCAATTTTATAATTTTCAAGCTCTATAGCATAAGTATTTAAAGCATTTATAAGCTCCATTCTTTTTGCGCTAAAATGCAAGTTAGTGCTTTCTAAATCTTGCAAATATTTTGTACTTTCAAATTTTGTCATAAAGCTTGATTGCATAAATACAGACAAATCTAAAACTTCACTTTTAAAATTGTCACACAAATTTTTATAATTTTTTACATGAGTAAAACCCAAACAATAACTTCTTAACTCACTATAAGCTTTATTGATATAAGCTTTAGATGGATTTGGAATTTTAGGAAGATTTTGAAAATAAGCATTCTCATAAAATTTTTCAAGCTCGTTAAAAAAATTTTCTTTCTCATCAACTAAATTAATATAATAAGCCAAATCTTTTAATTCATCTTTTTTAAGAAGTTTTAAAAAAATCTCTCTTACATCAAGCTTCTCTTCACTCATTGTAAAATCACTACTTAAGCCCAAATTTAAAGCAAAAACACGCAAAATTTTTCCGAAAAAAGCATCAAAAGTACTGATTTTTAACTCTGTTCTTAAAAATTCTTCTTTTTTAGCATCTCTTAAAGAAATAAGCTCTTCTTTATCTTTACCTAAAAGCTTGCAAAGCTCATTGCATTCACTGGTTTTATTTTCTTTTTCTAAATTTAAAAAAGTCTCAATAATTCTTTTTTGCATTTCATTAGCAGCTTTTTTAGTAAAAGTTAAAGCTAAAATTTCATTAATCCTAGCTCCTTTTAAAATAAGTGCTACAAAACGCACGCTCAAGGCAAAGGTTTTTCCACTTCCTGCACTCGCTTCTAATGCCAAAAAAGGCTCAAATTGACTCATTTTAATTCCTTTTTATAAATGAGTTTATAAGGACAATACTCATCTTGTTCATTTTCAAACTCTATTTCTTCCTTGCTCATAAGAACTAAATCTTTAAGTCTTTCTCTTAGCTCATCTAAACTTTTGGCTTTTTGATGTAATATTTGCATACTATTTAAATCATAAAAACCCACGCTTGCATTTTCATCATATAAAGCCTGGTAAAAAGCAAGTTGATAAGAATTACTTGGCACTTTTCCACTTTTATAATCAATAATCAAATTACCTTCTTTTGAACTATCGATACGATCTATAGTGCCCTTAAGTTTTATACTATCTGCTCCAAGCTTTAAAATATTATTTAACTCAAGCTCTGTATGTGCGACATAAAAGCCTTTTGAAAAATGCTCTTTTTCATTTTTAGCAAATTGTATAAATTTTAATTTAAACACTTCAAGATCAAGTTCGCTGATATTGTATTTTTGATATTCTTTATCCAATAAATTTGTAAAAACTTTTATATCAAAATCATTATTTGCATAATTTTTATAATAAATTTCAAGCATTTTATGGATGAAATTTCCTTGATTTTTCGCTTTACTTTCCTCGCTTAAAACCCTAGGTTCTGCTAAATTTAAAATATAGCGATAATAATAAGTTCTTTTTTGATTTTCCAATAAATTAAAACGACTAAAAGAAAGCGGGAACTCGAAAGGATTATGCTTTAAAATAGGAGCTTTTATAGGAGTTAGATTAGGTTTTATGCCCTCATAGTCTAATTTTAAAGCATTAAGATAAGCTTTTTGGTGAATATGGGTTTCATAAAAAAAGTCAAAATCAAGTTCATCTAAAAAACGTGATTTGCTTTTTTCTTCATTTTCCACAAAGCAAATACTTACTTCTAAAGCATTCTTCATCAAGCTTTCATAATAAAATCTTTGTAAATTTTCTCTTCTATCATAGCTAATCAATCCTGCTTTTTTACGCACTTCATTGTTTAAAAAAAGTTCATTAACACTTCTTTTAGGAATAAATTCTTCATTAAAATCAACCAAAATCACCCCATCAAAACAAAGCCCCCGACTTTCTAAAAGCCCCATTACCGTAACCTTACCTCCACCTACATCACTAAGGGAAAGTTGTGAAATTTGCATGAAAAAAAGATGGATCAACTCTTTAAGAGTTAAAGACTGATTTTTCAATAAATCTTTAATAAAATAAAGTTCTTTTCGTATCAAATAAATAAGCTCTTGCTTTTCATTTTCTAAAAATAAAGCAAGTAATTTTTCAAAATATTCAAAATCACATTTCTCATCAAAATACTTTTTAAACTCTATAAAATCAAGCTTTAAAGAATGTAAAAGCGTATTGTGATAATCAAAAATCATCTGCGTGTCTTCAAAATAATCCTCTTGATTTTTATAAACAAAAGAAGCACTACTAGCACTTTCATAAAGTGCTTGAAATTTTTGATAAAATAAACTTTCTTTAATACTAATCCCACTTGCAAAATTAAGCATATTGTCTTTATCAAAAAGTCTTAAAAACTCACAAAAACTTTCATCTGGAGTTATAACTACAATATTTTCAGACTTTAAACCTTTGCGTACAAAATGTGAAATTTCATCCATAACAAAAGCGCATTGTAAAGCCCTTAATTCAAAAGATTTGAGTTTAATTTTTGAATTTTTTGTTTTAAAAATTTCTTCTTTTAAAATCTCTTGTTTTGAAAGATTGATTTCATAATGAGTGTTTATTTTTAAATCAAATGTTTTTAAAAAATCAAGTTTTAAAAGATATTCGAGATTAAATTTACTCGTTTTAAAACTTAAAACCACTTCTTTAATCTGAGAAATTTCACTTAATAAATTTTCTTCAAATTTACTCAAAAAACCTTGCAAATCATAAACTATAGCTTCATACTCATCTAAAAAATCTTTATTAAGAGTGTAATTTTTAGGCAAAGAAAGATCATCATAAAAAGATTTCTTTTCAAGCAAAGCAAGATAATTCTTATATACCTCATCTAAAATTTCCAAATGTTCATTATAGGTGGCATAATAATCATTATTTTTAAGATCTTCTATGCTTTTTTTTTCTAAACTAAGTTCTTTGAAAAAGGAAAAAAGATATTCGTTGTTTTTCAAAAAAGCAAAAAATTCTACAGAAATTCCTAGTTTTTTTTCTAAATCCTTACTTTTTAGACAAGCTTCTTGCATTAAAAGCAAGCTTTCATAAGAACTTGCCTTATGAAAATTACTCAAACAAACTTTATCTAAAAATTCACCTATATGAATAGCACTATCTAATAAAGCATTTTGCTGTTTTTTTTGGTTATAATACTCTCTAATTTGTCTTGAAGAACTAAAAATTCTTAATTTCATTGAGCATTTAATTCGTAGCTAAAAAAACCCACTGTTTCTTGATTTGCATAAAACTTTAGCTTAAGCTCCCATCTACCTTTATCTAATTTAGGCAAAGCGATACTTAAAATTCCATTTTTAACTTGTCCTTCTAACTTTTGATCAAAATTTTTAGTGAATGGTCTTGTAAGAAGAACTTGAACTTTTAAATCATCAGAATTTATATTTTGTAATGCAGAAATTTTAAAATTTGCAACATAGAAATTTTGATCCACTTCATAACTAGGAATTTTTCTTTTACCTATAAAAGTGATTTTATCATTTTGAAAATTTACTTTAAAAAATTTATCAAAATTTACTTGTTGTTTTTGTATTTGATTGTAATTATTTTCAACATTTTGATAAGAGTCAAAATAAAAATCATCCTCATATACAGGATGGTGACTTGCTATAAAAATCGTTACAATACAAGCAATAATTATAGCCAAAAGTGAAAGCAAAATACCATAAGGCCAAAAACTTCTTTTAGTTTCTAACATTTTTTTTCCTCTTTATTCTTCTTTGTGCATAGTATAACAATGCAAAGCAAATAAATCCATAGATAAGTATTCTTAAGATATTGATAGTATCACGATTTGCATTACCTATAGAATGTTCTAATTGTAATCCCAAGGATTTTGCCACACGATCTACAATATCTGCATAACCATTAAGTATAGCAGCATTATAAATATCACCTTTATTTGTAGCTAATATCGGCAAAATAGATCCTGTTCCAGGATAAGGACTAAGCACGGATTCTTTATCAATCAAAGCTAAAGCACCTTTTGAGCCCACTATATCAACTTTGTGAGAATTTTTTGACAAAAGAAGCAATATATAAGATTGAGGAAGTTCTTTTTGTTTATTTAATAAAGTTTCAATTTCAGTTTCATCACCAACCATAACGCCGATAAAAATATTACTTTTTTGGTAAAGCTCTTTTCCTATAAGATTAATCTCATTACTTACTTTTTGACTTAAAATATTTTCATTAAAAAGTACAGCATCAAGAGCAAAAACCCTAGAAGGCAATAAAACAAAGAAGAAGATGGCTAAAAAAAAGCCATCTTGTAATATTTTTTTCATCCTATATGAAGATGATTTACAGTTAAAACCGACCAAGCGGTGATTGCAGCAGCAACAACTAAACCAATAACAATTAAATATTCCAAAGCCTTACTCATTGTGCTTCCTTTATACTTCTATGATCTTGTTCTTTTGAACCAAACATCTTTACACTTTGTGCATCTTTAAGACTATATGGCTTTTGCATCACTTCTTGCTGAGCTTTAAGACCCCAAATAGTTAAAACTACTAAGATAGCAAGTAATAAAACCGTAGCAATTAACATACCTGTAACACCTGAAAGAGAAAACACGCATCTATTATTATTTTCCATCATTCACCCCTTGAAAGAGAAATTACATACTCGCCAACAGCTTCTTTTTGAATATCATTAAGTGTTGGAAAACTCGGCATTGTTCCTATAAAACCAGCCTTACCACTATGTAAAACATCTACTACAAAAGCTGCAGAACCGTATTTTGTAAGATCTGGGAACATTCCATCTTGACCTTTTCCATCTTCTCCATGGCATGCTGCACAAGTTGCATAAGCTTCTTTACCTTTTGCTACTAAATTTTCATTTGCAGTTTTCTTAATAGCTGAAAGATCTTTTGCTACATAAGCAGCAATAGCAGGAATATCTTCTTCTGCCACACCTAAATCAGCAGCACCAAGCATTTCTCCACCTGGAAAATTCATACCTTTTGAACCATGTTTAATTACATTGATTATACCTTCTTCGCTACCCCAAATATTTAAATTTTGAGCTTTACCATTGATACCATCGCCTGTAATTCCATGACAAGCTGAACACTGAACTAAAAAGATATTTTGACCCATTGCTATTTTATCTTCAGGAGATAAATTTTTAAATTTTTCTTCGAATTTTGTATTATGAGTTGCTACTTCTTCATTGTATTGACCTATACTTGAAAAAGAATTTAAAGGATATCCCCATAGAAAATACCAAATAGCCCAAACAATAGTCAGGAAAAATACCACAGCCCAACCAGTAGGAACAGCATTTTTATACTCTCCTATTCCATCCCAACTATGTTCACTAAGCTCTGACTCGCCCTTTTTTTCTTTCATTTGCTTAAACATTCTACTCACAATAACTAGTGTGATTAAAATGATAAGAATAGCTCCAATTAAAGATAAGAGATTAACATTATCTTCTAAATTTAACCATTGCATTAAGCACTCCTTTTACTTTCTAATACACTATCATCAATATCATCTTTTAAGGCAAGGTTTGCATAATTTTCATAATTTCTCTCACCTTTTTTTTCTGTTCTATATAAATGATACCAATACGCATATAATACTATTGACAAAAACATCACGAGTGCAAAAAAACCATAACCTTGAAAAATCTCCCACTCATGTTTTTGAACTGTTGCTAAATCAAATGTGATTAAATTTTTAATCACATCAAAAACTATTGATAAATGTTCCATCATCTTACTTTAAGCTATTTAAATAAGCGATCAAAGCAACTATTTCTTTGATTTCACCTTTAGCAAAAGCATCTTTTACTTCTTGATTTTTCATTTGATCAACTATAGCCTGAGCTTCAGCTTTTACTTCAGCTTGCGCATCCTCCCAAGAACCAAGTTTTGTTCCATTTTCTGTATCATAAGGAACATTGAAAACTTTTTTCACGGTTAAAGCCTCAGCATAAGCAGTTTCAATATCTGCATTATTTTTAAACATATGCTTATATGAAGGCATAATAGAATCTGGAACAACAGAAGTAGGATCCCACATATGATTTTCATGCCAATCAGCTGTTCTATAATTTCCTACACGAGCAAGATCAGGTCCTGTTCTTTTTGAACCCCAAAGAAAAGGTCTATCATAAGCAAATTCACCACTTACAGAATACATACCATAACGATCTGTTTCTGATTTAAATGGACGAATAAGCTGTGAATGACAAGCATTACAACTATCTTTAATATATACTGCACGCCCTGCAAGTTGTAAAACCGTATAAGGTTTTTTACCTTCAATTGGTCTTGCATTTTCTGCAAAATTTGGTAAAACTTCAACTATGCCTGCATAAGCAATCACTACAAAAACAGCTACAGCAAAAAAGAATGGATTTTTTTCTAACCAACTAAACATATTTTCTCCTTTTTATGCTGCCATAGGCGAAGCGCTTTTTGGTTCTTTATCAAGCACTCTTCCACAAGCAATTGTTTTGTAAATATTATAAGTAAACATAAAGAAACCGATAAGATACAACAATCCACCAATCGCTCTAATCCAATAATAAGGAATAATAGCCACAACAGTATCAATAAAGCTATAAAGCAAGTTACCATACTCATCTGTCGCTCTCCACATCATACCTTGAGTAATACCCGCAATCCACATTGAAGCAAAATAAAGAACTATACCTGTGGTTTGGATCCAAAATTGAGCTTCCATTAAAGATTTGCTATAAAGCTCTCTTTTGAAAACTCTAGGAGTCATATGATAAAGCGCAGCCATAGTCATAAATCCTACCCAACCTAATGTTCCATCATGAACATGTCCTGGAATCCAATCTGTAAAGTGTGCTAAAGCATTAACAGACTTAATTGAAAGAATTGGCCCTTCAAGTGTTGAGAACATATAGAAAGTTGATGCCAAAATCATAAATTTAATCAATGGACTCTCGCGAAGCTGGCTCCACTCACCTTTCATAGTAAGTAAGATATTAATCGCTGAACCCCAAGAAGGTAAAATCAATACTATAGAGAAAACCGAACCCATAGTTTGCATCCAATCAGGTACAGTTGAATAAATCAAATGGTGACCACCTGCCCAAAGATAAACAAACATTAAGCCCCAAAATGCAAATAAAGAGAGTTTATAAGAGAAAATCGGCTGACCACTTTCTTTTGGCAAGAAGTAATAAATTTGAGCAATAATACCCACAGTAAATACAAATGCCACAGCATTATGTCCATACCACCATTGTACTAAAGCATCATTTGTTCCTGCATACATTGATACACTATGCCACCATTTACCCATTCCAGTAACAAAATAAGTTGGTACTTCCATGTTGTTAAAAAGATAAAGCATAGCTATACCTAAAAATGTAGCTATATAATACCATAAAGAAATATAAAGAGTTTTTTCACGGCGAATTCCAATAAGTCCAAAAATACTTACACCCCATAAAACCCAAACAAGAACAACAAGAATATCTAAAGGCCACTCAAGCTCTGCATATTCTTTAGATGTAGTCACACCCATAAACAAAGATATAACAGCTAAAACCATAGTAAGCATATAAAGCCAAAAATGAAGCTTACCAACAGCCATTAAAAATCTTGACTCAGCCATACTTACCTTAAGAACACGCTGACCTATATAATACCAAGTTGCCCAAATCCCTGAAAGCATAAAACCAAAAATCACACCTGAAGTATGAAGTGGTCTAAGTCTTGAAAAAGTAGCATATTCTCCTGCTAAATAATTTAAGTTAGGATATGCCATTTGAAAAGCTATAAGAGTTCCTATAGCCATACCAACAATGCCAAACAATACGGTTGTAAACATAAAATATCTTGCAACCGTATAGTCGTAATTTAATACATTACCTGGATGCATCGACTTTCTCCTTAAAATTTTTGATAACAAGAGAATATTATAGAATATTAATTATACATTTTTTCTTAAAAATGATAATTTTGTTAATCATTTGTTATGCTTTATATTTTAAGGCTAAATCAGTCTTATTTATTGATATTTATCTTATAACCTAAACTTGGCACATTTTTTATAAAATCTTCACCTACTTTATCTCTTACTCTTTTAATGAAAGTTCTAACAGCAGTATCACTCACATGTTCACCTATCCAAACATTTTTCTTTATATCTTCATGCAAAACCAAAGCCCCAGGTTGCTTTAAAAGCAAAGAAATAAAAGCCAATTCTTTTTTAGTTAAAACAATTTCTTCACCATTGTAAATCAAAGTTCTTTTAGTTTTGTTAAATTGATATTCTTCAGAAATTTTTACAAGCATATTTGCTTCAATTTTTTCGCCTATCAGATAATCTAAAACTTTAAACAACTCTTCTATATCAACAGGTTTAATCAAATATTTATCTATACCAATATCAATAGAACGCAAAAGTCTCTCTTTCTCTGAATACGCACTAAGAACAACAATTGGGACATCATCTGAAATTTCCTTAATCTCTCTTGCCATATCAAGCCCATCCATAATAGGCATAGCAATATCTGTGATAACTAAATCCGGCTTAAATTTTTTAAATTTTTTAAGACCCTCATCTCCATTTTGAGCTCCGATTACTTTACTAAAGCGTTCGCTTAATACATTAATCAATGATTCTCTAGTCTTAATTTCATCTTCAACTACTAATATTATCAATTCTTTACATTCTTGTGACATTTCTACTCTACCCTCTCTTTTAGTTTTAAAAATATCTCAAAACAAGCCCCTTCTTTTCCATTCTTAACTTTTATTTTTCCTTGGAAACTTTCAATAATTTGTCTACTTATATAAAGTCCTACTCCTATACCCTGACTGGGATGTTTTGTTGTAAAATAAGGTTGAAAAATTTTATCTAAATTTTCTTTATCAATCCCACCAGCATTATCTTTTATTGTAATTTTCAGATAGTTTTTTCCAAATTTTGAAAAATTTATTGTTATGATTTTCCTTTTTTTGTTTTTAAATGCCTCTATTGAATTTAAAATCAAATTAAGAAAAACTCTTATTAAACCATTCTCATACGCCAAAACTTCATAATCACTTTTCGAAACAATATTAATATTTACATGATTTTTTTCTATAGTTTCAAAAGCAATTTCTAAGGCTTTATTTAAAGTCTCTTTTATAAATACACACTGCTCTACTCCTTTGTTAAACAAAGTTCTAAACACATCAATTGTTTCTGACATATTTTTAATCATATCTTTTGATTGTGAATAAATTTCAGCAAATCCTTTTTCATCTTTAAGATTTTGCTTCATTTGAAACATGGCAATACCAAGCTCATTTAACGGTTGTCTCCATTGATGTGCTATATCACTAATCATTTGTTCTAATGAAGATTTCAAAATCTCTTCATATGCTATTTTAATATCTTTTTCATTTTTTTCCAAGGCAATTTTCATTTTTTTCTCAAATTTTTTACCTAACTGTATAAATTCTTGTTGGTGATTTTTAACTGTATTTTCAAGATTAATACTTAATTCTCTTAATTTAGCGTGATTTAGAGCAAGCTCTTCATTAAGCTTAAAAGAATTACTGACATCATGAGAAAGTGCTACTATTTCTATTAATTCATTATTTTTATCCAATATGGGGATTAACAAAGTTTCAAGATAGAAGGTTTTGCCTAATTTATCAATATTTTTAAAAATAACCTGATAAGGCTTTTTATATGAAAGATCTTTTAAAAGCTTCTCAACATAACATTCATCAACATCTGGATGTTTAAATATTGAATGTTTTTTTCCTATAAGCTCTTTTTTGCTATATCCACTTATTTGACAAAGCTTATCACTAACAAAAATTAAATTTCCTTGCACATCAGCTCTTGAAAAAATTGTATTTTTTTCCAGAGCTTTAAAAAACTGATCTTTAAAAAAATCTTTCATTGAAAAGCCTTAAAACCTATATAGGCAAGATTTATACCGTAACAAACAATAATGCCATACGATAAATAATTAAACAAATTTTTCAAAAAATCACTAAAAAATTGTGAAATTTTAGAAAAAAATAACATCGCAGGTAAAGTTGATATTCCAAAAATCATCATTACCAAAATACCTTCAAAAATATTTTGCTTACTTATTGCATTGGCTATAAAAAAATACACCAATCCACAAGGAACAAAACCATTTGAAAATCCTAAAAATATAGCTGATTTTAATCCTTTAAAATTTTTAGATTTTTTAATAATTTTCTTTACAAAACTATCAAAAAAAACATTATTTTCAATAAAAGATAACATATTGCCTCTAAAAATAAGAGCAAAACCCAAAATCATCATAAATATACCAAGAATAAAAAATGACAAACTTTGAACCTTAGCATTGATTGCCAAGATATTCCCAAAAGTCCCAAAAATTATCCCTAAAACAATATAAGCAAAAATTCTAAACAAATGATAAATAAAAGTTAATAAAAATAAATTATTGCTTTTTGAATTTAAATTTATAAAAAGTAAATTAAAACCACCACACATAAAATAGCAGTGTCCAAAACTAGATAAAAAAGCAACGCTGATAATAGCTAAAAAATCTATACTCACATCAAATTCATAAATTCTTTAAAAATGTACTTACTTTCATGAGGACCTGAAGAACTTTCCGGGTGATGTTGTACTGAAATAATAGGATAGTCTTTATATCTTACTCCTTCAACATTATCGCCAAATAAATTTCTATGAGTGATATGAGCCACTTGAGCTAATTCTTCTGGAACATTATAATTATGATTTTGTGCGGTAATTTCTACCGTTTTTGTATCAAGATTGATCACAGGATGATTTGCTCCATGTTGTCCAAATTTCATTTTATAAGTTTCATATCCAAAAGCATTACTTAAAAGCTGGTGACCTAAGCAAATTCCAAGCATAGGAATTTTAGCTTCTGCAAGTTTTTTAATCTCTGCAATCTCTTGTTTTAAAATTCTTGGCTCACCTGGACCATTAGAAAGAAACACACCTTGAATTTCACCTTTTTTATACAGAGTAATCAACTCATTTGCTTTAATATTATATGGATAAACTTCTACTTCAAAACCTACTTCTACGAGTTCATTTAAGATATTTGTTTTAACACCATAGTCTATAACAGCAACTTTTTTCTCGCCTCTTTTAGCGTCATTAAATTTTTGAAAACTAGCATTCCAAACGCCTTGTTTGTGAGAATAATTTTTCTTAGTGCTAACTTCTTTTACAAAATTTACTTCATCAATTTTTGCTGATTTTTCTAAGGCGATTTTTAAATCTTCTTTATTTGAAATTTCAGTTGAAATTACAGCTCTTAAATTGCCATTATTTCTTATCATTTTTACTAGATATCTCGTATCAAGTTCATAAATTCCTATTTTTCCATGTTTTTCAAGATAATCTTGCAGACTTTCTTTAGCGCGAAAATTTGAAAAACTGGAACTTAATTCACGCATTAAAACACCACTTGCAAAAATTTCCTTACTTTCATTATCATTTTCATTGGTTCCCACTATACCAATTTCTGGCATGGAAAATACGATAAATTGCCCTGCATAAGAAGGATCTGAAATAATTTCTTGATATCCTGTTAAAGAAGTGTTAAATACAAGCTCTCCAAAAAAAGTACCGCTCTTTCCAAAAGCCTTAGCACTTAAAAAAATATCATTTTCTAAATAAATATAAGCCTTCATTAAAACATACCTTTTTTTCTAAGCTCTTCTTGATAGAGTTTTTCAAAGATAAGATCGTATTCTTCGCTACCTGGAATAGGTTTTGTTTTATAATTGCTAATTTTCTCATAAACCTCATCTTCAAGTTTTTCATAAATTTTAAGATAAGACTCTATGCTTGAAAAGATTAAATTTTTAACTCTATTTTCACTCACTATAAAATTAATATAATCATTCTCTACAAGTTCTTCTAAAATTTGATGCGCTAGATGATTATGTCTATCTTCAGAATCTAAAATCACATTAAATTCAGGAGCTAACTTTTTCTTCACAAGCCAAAACATATTTTTACGATCTACTTGCATAAGCTCCATTTCATCTTCTTGTTGCTCTAAAAGCTCTTTGACTCTTTCATCTAATTTTCTTTCATTTAGAATATCTTTCTCTAAAACTTCTATTATACATACCTTAAGCTTTTCTAACTGATCTTTAATTTCTACAAAAGAAGAATTAGCTATATCTAACATCATTTTATTTGCGATATAAGGAATATGTGGTAATTTTATACGCATCTTAAAAACCTTTTATTTAATAATGTTTAAAATAATAGCTTATTTTTGGTAAAAGAATGTTAAAAATGAAAAATTTTCATTTTTTTAATCACCTAATTACTAGCATTATTATCTAAATTTTTCAAAAGTAAAGTAAGCTCGCTGGCTTTTTTTGGATCCATTTTAGATAAAACACCTGAAATTTTACGCGATTCCAAAGAAAGCATTATTTTGCTTGCATCCTCTGCATCCATTTGACTTAAAACATCTGCAATGGCTGCATCTTTCATTTGGGAGTAAATTTCTTTAATCCTACCTTGAGTTTTATCATTGATTGAATTTAAAATCTTTTGTTGTTCTTCTACAAGCCTTGCGTTTTCAAGTTTTAATTCTTCAATTTTTGCCAAAGTCGCATTAACCTCAGCCTCTTTTTTTTCTAAATTTTCAAGCCTTTCTTTTTGCAAAGCTTCAAAAGAGGCTTTATAAGCTTCTAAAGATTGTCTTGCTTCATCAAATTCTCTAGTTTGCAATTCAATTTGAGCTTTTCTAGCTTCAAAATATTGTTCACAATCTTGTTCAGCTCCAAAAACTACACTTGAAATAAAAACTAACAATATAAATTTTTTAATCATCTTTTTCCCCTTTGAAAAAACGACTGATTGCAATTTCATCTAAAAATTTTTCTTCAGCCTTCGCAAGTTCTTTTTGTTTTTGTTTAATTTCCTCAGTTTCCAAAGCCTTCATTTTTTCATAATCTAAATGCGCTTTTTGATATAAAAACTGATAATGGTTCATTTCTTTTTTAGAAAGTTCTACTTTCTCCTTAGCTCTTGCCAAAGCCTCGCGTCCTACTTGCGCCATACTTAAATTTGATCTTAACTCTGCTATAGATCCTGATTTTGGCAATACGCCTAAACTTTCACACTCTTGGCGTGAAAGTTCATAAGCTTTTTCATGTTCAAGCTGTCTTTGTTTGGCTTGATTAAGATTTGATTCTGCTTTATCAAGTTGTTGTTTTCTTACTTTTACAACAGAATTATATTTACTTTTCATAAGATGATAGTATCATCTCTTTCAGGGCTAGTGGAAATATACTTTACTTTAACCCCTGCAAGCTCTTCAAGTCTTGCTATATATTTTTTAGCATTTTCTGGCAATAAATCATAATCTTTTATACCAAAAACTTTATCCCAACCATCCATTTCTTCATAAATAGGTTGAACATTTTCTAAATCACTTGGTATATAGTCGATTTCCATGCCCTTATATTCATAAGCACGACAAATTTTTATCTTTTCAAAACCATCTAAAACATCAAGCTTCATCAAAGATAAAGCATCAAGACCATTAAGCCTTGCTGTATATCTTACAGCAACCGCATCAAACCATCCACAGCGTCTTTTACGTCCCGTGCTTACGCCAATTTCTTTTCCAATTTGTGCAATTTTTTCTCCATCTTCGCCCTTATCCTCAGTAGGAAAAGCTCCATTTCCCACACGCGTTGCATAAGCTTTTACAATACCTATAATATTTCCCGCTTCTTTAGGATTTAACCCAAGTCCTGTTAAAGCGCCTGCTGAAATAGTACTTGAACTTGTAACATAAGGATAAGTTCCATGATCAATATCAAGCATAGAGCCCTGAGCTCCTTCTAAAAGTACTCTTTTATCTTCATCTAAAGCCTTCCAAAGCATTCTTGTAGTATCTGTAATATAAGGAGTTAAAATTTCATTAAAGCGTTTTAAATCAGCAAGCAATTCTTCAGCACTTGGAATTTCAATTTCAAGCATTTCAAAAAAAGTTTTATTAGCTTCAAAATCTTTCATCAAAGCCTCACAAAGTCTTTGTGGTTCTAAAAGCTCTCCAACTCTATGTCCTGTACGATTAATCTTATCTGCATAAGAAGGTCCTATACCCTTACCTGTTGTTCCTATGGCATTTTTGCCTTTGAGTTTTTCTTTTGCAATGTCTATTAAAGAATGATGTTTTAAATTTAAATGAGCTCTATCACTGATATATAATCTACCTTTTAAATTTTCAAATTGAGCCATTTCAGCAATCAATACTTCAGGAGAAACCACAACTCCATTTCCGATAATATTAATACATCTTGGATGCAAAACTCCACTTGGCATAAGATGAAG
Organism: Campylobacter sp. BCW_4323; assembly: GCF_001763115.1. Taxonomy (NCBI): domain Bacteria; kingdom Pseudomonadati; phylum Campylobacterota; class Epsilonproteobacteria; order Campylobacterales; family Campylobacteraceae; genus Campylobacter; species Campylobacter sp. BCW_4323. Next base: position 47,598 of record NZ_MJYC01000064.1, read on the forward strand.
CGCATATCTTACACCATTTACCCAAATCGTATGTCCTGCATTGTGTCCACCTGCACTTCTGCAAACAAAATCATAATTTTCACATAATTTATCAACTACCTTACCTTTTCCTTCATCGCCCCATTGAATGCCGACAATAATATCTGCTTTGCTCATAAAAATTTCCTTGATTTTACTTAATATTGGCGAGAAGATGAGAGAATCGAACTCCCCAAAGAATAGTCAACTATCCTTTCATCTGATTTGAAGTCAGTGGCGATCACCAGATACGCTAATCTTCCAAAGCGATAATTATAGCGATTTTTAATGAAAAACAAAATAAATTTACCAATATTCTTTTTGACTTCATGTTAAATTTAAGCTATAATCTCACTCTTTTTTAGCATCAATTTTGATGATTACATTTTTAGGATCTTTCTTTGAATTCTTTTAAACAAAAATATTTAATCAATTTTTGGGACAATTCCCGTTCTATGATTGCACTTGGAATTTTAAGTGCAGTGTATTTTGGGATTTTTGGTGGCGTTTGGGCTGTTACTGGAGAAATGACGCGTTGGGGTGGTGAGTTTTTAGAGTTTTTAGGTATGAATTTAGATGGATATTCTTATTACCAAAAGCAAAATTTAAATGGAACCCCTTTAACAAGAACTGATGGTATTATGCTCATAGGTATGTTTATAGGTTGTTTAGTAGCCGCACTTTTAGCTAACAAAGTCAAATTTCGTCTACCTGCTAGCAATATAAGAATTTTTCAAGCAATAGTAGGTGGAATTCTTTCAGGATATGGAGCAAGACTTGCATTTGGATGCAATTTAGCTAATTTTTTTACAGGTTTACCTTATTTTTCTTTACACACTTGGCTTTTTACTGTTTTTATGGTTTTAGGAATTTATCTAGGAGTGAAAATTTGCAACACTTCCTTTTTTAAACCTAAAGCTAAATTAGAACGTGTAAATAAAGAAAACTTACCGTTAAACAAGCAAAGTTTGCGTACAAAATTATATTTTAACTTAGGCATATTGCTTTTCATAGCCTTTTTAGTTTGGGTGTTTTATCTTGTTTTTACAAATGGCAATATCAGCACACAAAACAAACAAAGTCTTCTAGCTTTAGCACTGATTTTTGGTTTTGTTTTTGGCTTTGTTATTTCTAGAGGGCAAATTTGTTTTACTTCTTGCTTTAGAGATTTATTTTTATTTGGTAGAGATAATGCTATAAAAGGTGCATTAATCAGTATGATTATCGCCTCTTTAATCGCTTTTGCTTTTATCTTGCAAGGTCATACTAGCAAACTCATAGAACTTTCTCCTGCTGTAGCTGTAGGAGCATTTTTGTTTGGTTTTGGTATAGTTTTTGCCGGAAGTTGTGAGTGTGGTTGGGCTTATCGTGCCTTTGAAGGACAAAGTCATTTTATGATAGTAGGAATTGCAAATATAATAGGAACTATGATTTTAGCTTTAAGTTATGACTTTTTACCAAAAGCTTTTAAAGAAGGTATAAAAATCAATCTTTTAACTGAATTTGGCAATTTAAATGGATTTTTTATCAACCTTATTTTATTCATCTTAATGTTTGTTTTTGTAGTATTTTACAAAAAACACTTTTTTAAAAATCAACTTAAAGGATAAACAGTGAAAATTACTTATAGTTTAAATTTACAAGGTGAAGCTTGCCCTTATCCTGCTATAGCAACACTTGATGTCTTACCTAAGCTTAAAAGTGGAGAAATTTTAGAAGTACTTTGCGATTGCTCACAAAGTATCAATTCCATACCTCAAGATGCAAAAAACCGTGGTTTTGAAGTGCTTGAAATCGATCAAAGTGGACCCACACTAAGATTTTTAATCCAAAAGCCTTAAAAATATTAATTTTTAAGCTTTAAAAAAATAGTGAGAATATTCATCTAAAATTATTCTCTCTCTAAACCTTAATCATTCAAGCTCACGCACCAAGTTATCAATTCTATTTCTTAAAACACTTTGGCGTTTTACAATCTCTTCTATTTCTTTATTTAGTACTTTTATGTCGATTATCTCTCTTGTATCTTTTGCTTCTACATAGCTTGATACGCTTAAGTTATAATCATTTTTTGCGATCTCTTCAATGCTTACAAGCTTAGTTAAATGTGGTACTTCTTTTCTATCTTTATAAAGTTTTAAGATATTTTCTAAGTTTTCCTTGCTTAGCATATTTTTATTAGTTACTTTGATCAATTCTTCATTTGCATTGATAAATAGTGTATTTTTATCAGTTTTATTCTTTCTAAGCACCAAAATACACACCGCAATGCTTGTGCCAAAAAAGAGATTTGGTGCTAGAGAGATCACACAATCTACAAAGTTTTCTTCTATCATATATTTTCTTATATCTCTCTCTGCTCCACCTCTATACATTACCCCAGGAAAGCAGACAATTGCTGCACTTCCTTTCTCGCTAAGCCAAGAGAGTGAGTGCATCACAAAAGCCAAGTCAGCTTTTGAAGTGGGTGCTAAAACCCCTGCTTTGTTAAATCTCTCATCATTGATTAAAAGTGCATTGTCTTTGCCCTCCCATTTGGTACTATAAGGCGGATTGCTAACTATTGCATCAAAAGGCTCTAGCTCTTTATGATTTTCACTAGGATTTATCAAAGTATCGCCGTGTGCGATATCAAAGCGTGTATAATTTACATCATGTAAGAACATATTCATTCTAGCAAGGTTGTAGGTAGTGATATTGATCTCTTGCCCAAAATAGCCCTTTTTAGGATCGCTTTTTAGTGATTTTTTGTATTGCAAAAGTAGCGATCCACTCCCACAAGCAGGATCGTAGACTTTATTTGGCTTAGCATTATTATACAAAGTAATTTCTACCAAAAGTTTGCTTACTTCTTGTGGAGTGAAAAACTCTCCCCCGCTTTTACCCGCATTACTTGCATACATTGTCATTAAAAACTCATAAGTATCACCAAAAGCATCGATCTCATTTTCATTATAGTGCAAATCAAGCTCACTTATTGTTTCCATAATCTTTAAAATCTTTTTATTACGCTCTTTATTATCCGCTCCAAGTTTATTAGAGTAGAGATCCAAATCATCAAAAAGCCCTTTAAAACTTTTTTCGCTCTCACTTCCATTAGCACTAGATTCTATCTCTTTAAAAACTACACTTAGTTTTTCATTTAAATTTTCTAATTTTGCATTTTTAAACATATTTGAAAAAAGATGGCTTGGCTTTATAAAAAATCCTTTAGCATTAATGATTGTATCTCTACCATTTTCTGCCATCTCATCGCTTAAATTTTCATAATCTTGCTCAAAAGATTTTAAAACATAATTTTTTAGATTCTCGCAGATAAAATAATAAAATAAAAATCCCAAAACATAACTTTTAAAATCCCAGCCATCGACACTTCCACGCAAATCATTTGCTATCTTCCAAATGGTTTTGTGTAATTCTTCTCTCTCTACAACGCTTTTCATATGGCTTCCTTAAAAGTTAATAATTGATTTCTATAGTATTCATACTGCTTTTTTCTTGCTTCTATCTCTGCGGGGATTCCACTTTGTAAATCCGTGGTAAGTGCGTGGAATTTATCTAAAATGCTAACAATTTTTTCTTGGGTTTCTAGTGAAGGAATTGGGATCTGGAATTGCTTAAGCCTTTCAATGCTTAATCGCATTACCTTAGTTCCTTGTGCGTATTTTTTCTTATATTCTATAAATTGTTCGCCTTGAAACACATAACCCACATATTTAGGATTTAAAGAATGAGAGAAAGCAAAACTATCTCCGCTAATGCATACATCACTTTCACCTAAATATACAACCGTTTTGCAAATATCTTCTATATTTTCACTAGCACCCGCAATAACTAAATCACCTTTTTTAGCCTTTTTGAGTTTTTTAGCATTTTCGGCACTAACAAAACTTTTAGTGGTGTGCGTATAGTTCTCATAATAAGTATGAATCTGTCCGTAATGAATGCAAGGGATTCCAGAATCTAGCAAATCCTTTTTTTGCAAACCATTTCCGCGAGTAAATTTTCCTATTTCCCCTAACATTTTTAGCTTATACCCCCCCCCCATTAGTTTTTAGATACTCAAAAGATAAAAGCTTGTTGCGATAATACTCATATTGACGGCGGCGGGCTTCTAGCTCTGCTTCTAGCTCTGCTTCTAGCTCTGTAAAAGCATCTAGAATCTTTACTATCTCTTCTTGAATTTCAAGCGGTGGGATAGGGATTTGGAGATTTTTCCACTTGGGTTGAGTTAAACCAAATCTAGTAATTCCTTGTGCATTTTTTAAAATTTGTTTTCGCAGATTCTCAGAATCAAAACAATATCTCAAAAAATAAGGATTAATTTGTCTATTGAAAATCCTAAAACGCATAATATGATAACTATAACAAACATTAGGCATATCTTCAATTGCAACAGAAGCAAAACCAATTTCATTAATATTCTCAGACGATGGAGTAATAAATAAATCATTTTTTAAAATATTACATTTTTGTATTTCAGCTTCTGAGGCAGTTACTTTCATTGAAGGAATATTTTTATTAATATAGTGATTATTCATCACATCTAAAAAATTTAAAAGAAAAACTTCTTTTTGGTTTTCTCTTATTTTTTTATCAACTCCTGTATTTGACAACTCCCCAATTTCCCATAAACTCTTAAACTCCACGCCATTAGGACAAAGCTCATTTAATAATTTTTCTATTTTATTCATTCTCTTCCTTTTTAAGAAAAACTACAAATTTATCAAAAAAACTCTTAAGTTTATTAATGATTTGTTGTCGTTTTTCGTCATTTCCTTCACTCTTTGGAGCAAAAGGATTAATAAGCGGTAAAAGTCTTCCTATGCCCTCTCCTTTATCTTGGAAGAAATTTAGCCCAAAGGCTTCATCTAAATATTCTTTTGTCAAATGTTCATTTAAATTTTCATCTTCTATGATTTTTTGTAATTCTTGCTCTTTTTTTCTTTGCATAAAACTTTCAAAAAGGCTTTTATAATCGCTATTTTTATTATGATCAATCTCATTTAAAAACCCTTCGATTAGCTCTTTTTTATCCCTTAGGCTTGGGTTTGAAATAATGGTTTTTAAAATATTTTCTTTTGTCTTTTCTTTGGAATCTTTGTGATACTCTTCAAGCAAGAACAATATAAAGTCTACATTGATCTCATTTTGTTTAATCAGCTCGATTTCAAAGATTAAATCATCATTGATATTTTCTTTTTCCACTCTTTTTTTAATTTTGATTGCAGTATAAAGCTCTAAATAGTAGCTTTGATAGTCTTGTTTATCTCTGATGTTTAAAGGGTTTTTAAATTCATCAAAGAGATTTAAAATATTTTCTAGTTTTAAAATTTCATTGAAAATTTTAATGAATTCTTTTTGCTCTTTTTCGCTTTTTAATGGAAAATTTAAAAGTTCAAATTTTTGTTTTAATTCATCCACTAACGCACTATATTTTTCAAAATAAAAAGCAAAATTTTCTAGCAAAACAATGCTTGATGCTTTTTCATCACCAAACATTTTTAAGCTTTCATTTGTGGCATTTTCTAAATCTCTAAAACACACGACATTGCCGCAATTTTTTTGCTCATTTAAGATTCTATTGGTGCGTGAAAAAGCCTGGAGTAGTCCGTGGTATTTGAGATTTTTATCCACATAAAGAGTATTGATCGTTTTAGAATCAAAGCCTGTTAAAAACATATTAACAACTATAAGCAAATCTAGCTCTTTATTTTTAAGCTTTTGGGATATATCTTTATAATAATTGTCAAATTTTTCTAAGCTAAAATCACTTTTAAAATAACTATTATAATCTTTTATCGCATTGCTTAAAAACTCTTTTGCACTTTGACTATCACTTGCAAACTCATCTAAATCTTCATTTTGTTCATAAGAGTAAATAATGCCAACTTTTAAATCTTGTTTGTTTTGTTTTAATTGTCTGCTAAATTCTTCATAATATTTTTTGGCAAAATCCACACTAGCAGTAGCAAAAATAGCATTAAAACCTTGCACTCTTTGATTTTTAAGCATATAAGCGTTTTGTCTTTTGGTGTGACGATTAAAATTCTCTAAAATATAGCTTGTGATTTTTTCTATTCTTTCATCATTTAAAAGGCTTGATTCTCTATCAATGGTTAGAATTTTCTTATCTGAATCACTTTCAATTTGCTTCATTGTAGAATGATAACTTACTTTAAAAGGTAAGACATTTTTATCTTTTATCGCATTTAAAATCGTATAGGAATGCAAACAAGTACCAAAAGTGCTTTGCGTGGTTTTAAGCTCTAAATTTTTATCACTATTAACAAAATAATTTTTGCTAGCATTTTCTTCAAAAATCGGCGTGCCAGTAAAACCAAAAATATAGTATTTTTTAAATTTCTTGATAATTTGTTCGTGCATTAAGCCAAATTGACTTCTATGGCATTCATCAAAAATAAAGACGATTTCAGAATCAAAAATGCGAGAATTTTCATATTTTTGCACGAATTTTGAAAGCTTTTGAATTGTGGTAATGATAATTTTCTCATCTTCTTTTGTGCTTTCTATGCGACGCTTTAGCTCATTGGTATTTTTAGTGGCATTAGCTGCACCTTTTTCAAATTTATCATATTCTTTTTGCGTTTGATAGTCTAAATCTTTCCTATCTACAACAAAAAGCACTTTTTGAATAAAGTTTAGTTTTGTGGCTAAAATCGCTGTTTTAAAGGAAGTTAAAGTCTTTCCGCTTCCTGTGCTATGCCATATATAGCCCCCTGCTTCTACACTGCCATAATGTTTGTGATTATGGGCGATTTTAATTTTATCTATAATCCTCTCACTTGCTGCGATTTGATAAGGACGCATGATAAGCAATTCATTATCTGCATTAAAAACACAATATTTTGTAAGGATATTAAGCAAATTTCTTTTAGCTAAAAAGGTTTTTGCAAAGTCTTCTAAATCTTCGATAATATTGTTTTTAGCATCTGAAAAACTCATACAAAAAGCATAATTATCGTTTTGTGATTTTTTAGCTTTGTGCTGGTTTGTGTTGCTATAGTATTTAGTAAGTGTGCCATTTGAAATAATAAAAATTTGCACAAATTCATAAAGTGCATTGCGCTCTAAAAAGCTTTCTTTTTGATAACGCCTGATTTGATTGAAAGCTTCTTTTAGATTCACCCCACGCCTTTTTAGCTCAATATGCACCAAAGGCAGTCCATTTACTAAAATGCTAACATCATAGCGATTTTTAAATTCTCCATTTTCATTTTTTAACTGCGAGATAACTTGAAGGTGATTATTAATAGGATTAACTCTATCTATCAAAATAATATTTTTCTTGCTTCCATCTTCTTTTTCAAGTGTAAGTGTAAAACCATCGCTTTGAAGCATTTTAGTTTTATCTTCAAAAGTTAGCTTAAGATTAGTGATATTTTGCTTATAAAAACTTTCCCATTCTGTCGGTGAAAAAGAGATATTATTAAGCCTTTGAAGTTGTAATTTAAAATTAGATTCAAGATCGTTTATATCGCTTAAATTTAATCGCTCATAGCCTTGAAGTGTAAGTTCTTTAATAAGAAATCTTTCTAAATCCTCTTCGCTTTGATAAGCTTTTGGCTCTTTTGGTGTGAATTTATATTCTGTAATAATAGTAGTGTTGTCATTTTGCGTCATTAAATCATTCATAAAAAAACCTAAAAATATAATTTAGGAAATTATACACAATTATCCCTACAAAAGTAGGGATTTTTAGAGATTTTCAAAGCTCTTTTAACATCCTTTCATAAGCAGCTTTAGTTCCTGAGCGGACATTAGTAAGTAAACTTGCAATAATAATCACCACCGAAGCTGCTAAAAATCCTGGAACTATTTCATAAAGACCCGAATTTGCAAAATTCTTCCAAAGTACCACAGTAGCAGCTCCTGTTATCATACCTAAAATCGCTCCTACTCTTGTCATCCTACTCCAAAATAAAGAAAAAAGCATTACAGAACCAAAAGAAGCTCCAAATCCAGCCCATGCATAAGAAACTATACTCAAAACACTTGAGTTTTTATCAGTAGAAATCAAAAACGCTATTACAGCTACTAATAAAACACCTAATTTACCTAAATTTAATACAACATGACTTGGCGCATCTTCTCTAAAAATCTTTTTATAAAAATCTTCTGCTATAGTAGAACTTGAAACTAATAATTGTGAACTTGCCGTACTCATAATAGCCGCTAAAATAGCACTGAGTAAAATACCTGCTATCCAAGGATTAAATAAAAGTTGCGACATCACGATGAAAATCTTTTCAGGATCTTGCAAACTTAATTCAAATTTATACACATAAGCTATACCCAAAATACCTATCATACAAGCACTTAAAAGACAAACCGCCATCCAAGCAATACCTATAAAAGTGGCCATAGGAATATCTTTAGTAGAACGAATCGACATAAAACGCACTAAAATATGTGGTTGACCAAAATAACCCAAACCCCAAGCAAGTGCAGATATAATGCTTATAACTCCTACTCCTTCGCCCATAGATAAAGCTTGTGGCTTTATTTCTCTTACTATATTCATCGCTTCACCAAAGCCACCTAAATGATAAAGCATAACCAAAGGCACAATGATTAAAGCCATCATCATTAAAAGCCCTTGTATCATATCCGTCCAACAAACTGCCTTATATCCACCTAAAAAAGTATAAGCAACAATAATAATCGTTCCAGTAGTTAAAGCATAATCATATCTGATACCAAAAGTACTTTCAAAAAGTTTTGCTCCACTTACAAGCCCTGATGAAACATAAAAGGTAAAAAATATCAAAATTACCACCGCACATACGATGCGCAGTATATGTTTATCATCATCAAAACGAGTTTCAAAATAATCAGGAATAGTCAAAGAATTTGCAATCACGCTGGTATAAATTCTAAGTCTTTTTGCCACAAAAATCCAATTTAAACTAGCCCCTATAGTAAGCCCGATCGCAATATAAGAATCTATAAAACCACTTACATATAAAGCTCCTGGTAATCCCATTAAAAGCCAACCACTCATATCAGAAGCCCCTGCGCTAAGTGCAGATATCACAGGCCCCATAGTACGCCCACCTAAAAAATAATCCTCTGAATTTTTATTTTGTTTATAAAAATAAAAACCTATATAAAGCATCAATAAGGCATATACTACAAACATCACTGCTATTGGGGTATTAATTTGAACCACTTCCATCAATCTCTCCTTAATCATTAAGATATCGCTCTAATGCCTAAATTTCCATAGCGATGAAAAGATATACTTAAAGCTTTTTCATTAAAATAATTTAAAAGTTCAAAACGACCATTTAACAATGGCTTTTCTCTTATGATGATTTTAGCAAGCTTTGCAGCCTCTTTATAAATCTCATCATTTACATCTGGCTTTGCCAAATAACGCACTCTTTCATATTCTTTAATGCTCTTGATAAAATTTTCTTTATTTTCTTTTAAAAATAGTACTTTTGCTCCTATACTTTGAACAATTTGTTCCATCATACTAATATCTTGTTCATCATAACTAATACTTAGATCAATATTTGCAATATTTGCACCTAAAATCACCCCTAAAACATCTTTTAAGCTTTCATTTCCACAAAGTCTTAAAACCATATTCTTTATTTTAGTATAAGAAAAAAGATTATCTTCTCCACGAATATTGACATAATCTTTTGAAACACTAAACTCATTTTTATAATGATAAGCATAAGATTGAGACATTTTAATTAAATCGTTCATAAAATCTTGTGATTCTTTTAAATCTATTTGTGCTAATTTTTTTGAAAATTTATCTTCAATTAAATGATCATCAAAATCTTCTTGCTTAATCTCTAAAAATTGAGTGATATAATTATAAATTCCCACTTTTCTACCCAAACCTATGGCAGATTTTTTAATCCCACCAAAAGGTTGACGCAGAACTATAGCCCCTGTGGTTGGTTTATTGATATAAATATTTCCTGCTTCTATATGAGTGTGAAAATACTCCCATTCTCTTTCATCTAAGCTTTCAAAACCTGCAGTTAAACCATAACCTGTGGAATTTACTATATCAATAGCTTCTTTTAAGTCTTTAGCTTTCATTACACTTAAAATCGGCACAAAAAGTTCATTCATATGGGTAAAATCACCCTTTTTAGTGCCGTATTTTATGCCTGGAGTCATTAAATAAGGATTATCCTCTAAAAACTTAGGTTTTAATGCCCATTCTTCATAAGGTTGTAATTCATCCAAAGCCTTTTGAACTTTAGAACTTGGCTTATCAGCTAAAGCACCTAATTTATTTTTAAATTCAAAAGGACTGCCCACTGCCATAGAACTTGCAGCATCCACTAAAGTCTTTTTAAATTCTTCATCATGATAAACCTCTTCTTCTAAGACTAGCAAAGAAGTAGCTGAGCATTTTTGACCGCTATTGCTAAACGCAGAATGAATGATATTTTTAATCGCACTATCACGATCAGCAAATTTAGAAACTATAGTCGCATTCTTTCCTCCCGTTTCAGCACTTAAAAGCAAGGTTGGATTAGCTTTTAACATAGCATAAGCAGTATCCTCTCCTCCTGTAAGAATTGAAAATTTAATCGCTTCATCAACAAGTAAATATTTAGAAATATCGCTTCCTTTTGAAGGTAAGAAAATCAAAGCATCTTTTGGAATACCTGCATCCCAAAAACACTTACAAAGCATATAACCTGTTAGGGTTGAAAGTGAAGAAGGTTTGTAAATCACCACATTACCTGCAGCTAGTGGTGCAGCTATGGTACCCACTGAAATCCCTATAGGAAAATTCCAAGGAGCTATGGTAACCCCTATGCCCTTAGGCGTGAATTTAACTTTTGGATTTTGTTTTTTAAGCTCTTCTAAAGAGTGCGGATAAAACTCTATAAAATCGATAGCCTCACTTACTTCAGGATCGATCTCTAAAAAGGTTTTGCCCACCTCTAAAGCTGCCAAACCTATCAAATCTCCCCTTCTTTCTCTCATAAGTTTTGCACTTTTAGCTAAAATTTGATAAATTTCATCATGACTTTTTTGTGTATATTTGGAATTTTTAGCTACTTCTAAAGCTTGTTTAATTTCTTTTTCCCCTGCTAAATAAGCCTTTCCTATAACTCTATCTTCGATCTTATCTTTAACTTCTAAAACATTTAAATTTTCTGCTTTAAAATCAAGTTCGCCTATAACAGGATAAACATCATAATCTTTTAAATTTTCATATTTAGTTTTAATTTCTTTAGCCCACGCTCTATTTTGTGCTAAAATAAAATCCGTATCGCTTTCATTGCTAAATTTTTTACTTTCATAAGAACTTATGATATTTGATTCTTTATTTCTATCTTGCTTACGATGTGTAGTATTATCAAGAGTTTTTATGCCTTCTAAAGATTTTAAAAAAAGTTCTTTTTGGATATTCCAGTTCTTATCTCCTACTTTAAGATTGAAAAAATAACGCATAAAATTATCTTCACTTGTATTTTCATCAAGGCGTCTTACAAGATAAGCAATAGCATTGTTAAAATGTGCTTCATCGCAAACTGGGGCATAAAGGATTAGATCATGCATTTTAGATAATTCATAAGAACATTGCAAACTCATACCTTCAAGCATTTCAAAAGTAAAAGAATCCAAAGCACCCACTTCACTTATGCGTGTATAAGCATAAGCAATCTCAAAGATATTATGACTTGCAATTCCTATGTTGATGTATTTATAATTATCTCCTTCAAGAATAAAATCAAGCATTTTATTATAATTACTATCAGTATCTATTTTTTTGTAAAAAGTAGGAAGCTCCCAACCCCTTTGAGACGCAATGGTTTCTTCACTTTCCATATTAGCACCCTTAACAAAACGGATCTTAATAGGCTTCATACCTTTTAAAACCCTCTCTTTTGAAAAAGCAAAAAGTTTTTTAAGATACTTATAAGAATCAGGAATATAAGCTTGCAAAACAATCCCTGCTTTAATATCAAATTTAGCCACACTTTCCATAAAAGCTGCAACGGTGAGCTCTAAATCCCTAAATTCTTCCATATCAAGATTGATAAATTTAGATACACCTTGTTTTTTTTCTTCTTCTAAGGCTAAAGCATAAAGATAATCTAGTCTTTTTACGACCTCTTCTTTGGAATAATTAAAATCTATAATATTAATTTGTGAAAAAATAGTAGTAATTTTTATGGAAATATAAGTGATATAGCTTGATTTTAAGGCTTCTTCGTATTTTTGCATACGATATTTACTCTCAGCTTCACCTAAAACCTCTTCGCCGATTAAATTCACATTTAAGGTAATTTTATCTTGCTCTTTTCTTTTCTTAATATGTGGTTCTAAAACACTAAGATTTGCATCTAGAACCATAGCTTTAGTATCTTCTCTTAAATGTTTGACAAAAAAAGGTACACTTAAATTAGGAGCAAATTTGCCAAAATTTAAAAAGCTAAAAAGTAGGAATTTTTCAAAAGTGCTAAAAAAATCCGCTATGCCATATTTACTCAAAGTATATTCTATAAGCTCAAAACTTGCATTTTTATCTTTACATCTAAAAGAACGATCTAAAAGCTCTATAAGCATAACTTTATTTTTGGGATTATTAAGAAGTTTTTGCATTTTAGCATGAAATTCTTTTTCAGAATTTGAAATATTGGCTTCTATTTGTCCTTGTAATTCTTCAGCTAAGGCTAAAGCTTTTTGTATCATTTCGTATCTCCTAAGATAAAATAAATTTTAATAAATAATATATAAATAAGATAAAAATAATATTTTAAATCATAGAAAATGTATAAAAAATGATAAAAAAAATTTTAATGGGTATATAAGTAACAAAAATTAAGAAATGATAATATCATTTTCTTGCTTATTTACAACCTTAGCAATAATTTTAGCTTGAATATTTTCATCTTCTAGTTTTTTTAAACATTCTAAGGAATCTTTTTCACTTATAGAAATTAAAAGTCCTCCTGAAGTTTGTGGATCACAAAGTAATAATTTTTCTTCATTTAAATCAGGGGTAAGTTCTTTTATAAATTCTAAATTTTTATAAGCTCCAGCAGGAATTAAACCCATATTAAAATACTCTTTTACTCCATCTAAAAAAGGAAGTTCACTTTCAAAAATTTCAAAAGAAATATTTTTATTTAGCATTTCTTTTAAATGTCCTAAAAGTCCAAAACCTGTAACATCACTCATGGCGCTTGGATGAAATTTAAGAGCAATTTGACTGGCTTTATAATTTAACTCCATCATGTTTTTAAGCATTATATCTAAATGTTTTTGATTTAACATTTGCGCCTTTAAAGCTGTACTTAAAATTCCTGTTCCTAAAGGCTTGGTTAAAATGATACAATCTCCAACTTTAGAAGTATTATTAGCAATAAATTTACTAGGATGTACTTTTCCTGTAACACTAAGTCCAAAAAAAAGCTCGGTGCTTTCTATAGTATGGCCACCCACGACTAAAGCATTACATTCTTTAACTTTATCATTTGCACCTTCTAAAAGCTCTTTTAAGATGTTTAAATCATGATTGCAAGTATCAAAACCTACTATATTTAAGGCATTAATTACCTCTGCACCCATAGCAAAAACATCGCTTAAAGCATTTGCTGCAGCAATAGCACCAAAATGATAAGCACTATCTACTATAGGAGTGATAAAATCAAGCGTTTGCACCAAAGCTAAATCGGGGCTGATTTGATATACGCTTGCATCTTCATTATTTCCGATATCACTAAGTAAAGCAGGAGTTTTTTGCATGAAATTTAAAATTGTTTTAAGACCACCCGGGCTTAATTTCGCTGCTCAGCCTGCTGCTTTAACAAAATGCGTTAAATTTTGATTTTTATATTGCAGTGTTTTTCCTTATAGAGTAATGATTTTTGCTTTACCAAAAAGCTCGTTTAAAATTTCATAAGCATTGCCTATATTTCCTATTTTAAGTTCTTTGCTTTTATTAAAAAATTCTAGACAAGCTCCACAACTTATGATCTCAATACCTAAATTTTCAAGTTCTTTCATAGCTAAATGTGCTTTATGATTTTCATCAACATTGATTAAAACACTTTCATTTACGCAAAGAATTTTACTTGGAGCATGATCTAAATTTTTTAAGGTACTTAAAAATCCTACAAGTAAATTTTGTCCCAATTCACCCTCACCCACTTTGTCGGTTTTTAAAAATAAAACATTATAATCGTGAACATTTATTTCACTAGAATTAAAATTCTTTTTTTGTACTTTGATGCAAAACTCTTGTGCATTTTCATCTATAATAGGATTTAAATTTAAAGAGTTAAGAAATTTTACAACATTATTTTTTGAAATAATAGAATTTAAAACAATTTCTAAAATTTCATTTTCTTGAAGTTTTTCAAGAGCGTTTTTTGTTTCAACTATAGGCTGAGGACAAGAAAGATTGCGACAATCAATTTTCATTATTTTTCCTTAATATTAGCTTTGAAAAATAATATTATTTTATTACTTGTTTTGTGTTTAAAAATTTTAAATAATATAGAAAAAATTCAAAAGCTCAAAAATGAGCTTTTTTAAAATCTTTTTTTATTCACATCTTCAAGAATTGCTGCAGCAATTTGATTGACTTCATTTGTTATATTATTGGTAACATTTGCAACTTCGACATTTTCCTTAGTTACAGTTTCAAGTTGTGCTATAGCATCGTTAATCTGTGTGATTCCTGCTGTTTGTTCTTTTACAGATTCTGCTACTTCATTTACGCTTTGAACAAGTATATTAATATTTGCCTCGATTTCAGATAAGGATTTTCCTGTTCTTTCCGCAAGCTGTCTTACCTCATCTGCAACAACTGCAAAACCACGCCCATGTTCTCCAGCACGTGCAGCTTCAATAGCTGCATTTAAAGCAAGAAGATTCGTTTGCTCAGCGATATCTTTAATCACATTGACAATATTTTTTATATCATCAGCTTGCGAAGCAACCTCAACTGTTTTTCCACTTACATTTTGCATAGAAGAATTAATCTCCTCTACAGCTGCAGCCGATTGTTCTAAAGAACTCGCTTGTGCATTAGAGCCATCAGCAAGTTTTTGCATAGAATTTTTTAACTCTTCTGACTGATTGGCTAAATCTTTAGCAAAATTTGAAGAAGCTACAAGCATCTTTTTAATTTCTTTACCTAAAATATTAGTTGTAATCTCAACTTCGCCTTTAGCATCAAGCACCTCTGTGCTAAAATCAAGCGCTTTATAACTATCAAAAACTCTATTAATTTCATTCATATTAGAACCAATTTTACTTTGCAAAACATCAAGCATTCTATTAAGAACATTTTTAAGTTCTACTAATTGAGGGTTTATAGGATTTTTAGTAATTCTTGCAGTTAAATTACCTTTTTCGATTTCTTTAGCAGTTTGCACCGATTCATCTACAGCATTTTGATCTTGCTCTAAAGATATTTGAATCTTTTCAATATTTTCATTTATGATTCTTCCCATTGCCCCTAATTCATCATTGGCTCGAATTTTAATTAATTTTAGCTCAATTTTTTCATGATTTAAGAAACGGAAAAAAGATTCTAAAGAGTTAAGAATAATTGGTAATCTTGTTGCAACAATTTTTCTTACGCAATAATAAACCACTCCCAAAACAACAAAAATAAAAATAAAAGATGCGCTAATAATAATTAATTGTAATTTTTTCAAAGGTTCAAAAACTGAATATTTAGGGGCAGTTACCAAAACTGTCCAAGAGCTATCTTGCACTTTAAAACTATTAATCGCGGCATAAGAATCATCACCATCAAAAGCTATATAGTTAAAAACTCCATTTTTTCCTTCGCTCATAGCCTTATAAGTCTCTTGTGCGCCTTTGTTAGGATTGACATCTTTTAAATTTTTTAAAACCAAATTTTTATTAGGATGAATTGCAACAAGACCATCTGAATTTAAAAGAACTCTTAACTCTCCATCATATTTTTGACTCTTGGGATCTAAAAGATAAGTAGCAATAGCCGAAAAATTCAAAGTCATACCGATAACACCTACAACTTGATTCTTTCGGTCAAATATAGGCATAGCAATATTTACAGCATCAAAATCTTGACCTTCTAAATTCATCCTAATAGGACGTCCTATATATACTTTATTTTCCCCATATTTTGCTTTTTTTAATATATCTTGCACAACTTGTAAATTAGCTATTTCATCACTAGCTTGTATTGCTTTTATCCCGCCTTTATTATCCTTTTCTTCATCAACATAAAGCATAACAAATTTTCCACTTTGAGTATTGAAAAATTTACTCTCCTCTTTAAAATATTCTGGCGGATCAATAAGATACAAATAAGTAAAATTAGAATAAGCACTATTATCAAAAGTATTGGTTATAATATTTGTTATACTGTCTATATCTAAATTTTCTTTTGAAGTTGATCTAAACATTTCTGTTAAAGTACCTGAAATACTTTTATTTAAAGCAATCATTTCCCCAAAAATTCCTTGAGTTTGGGTAGCATATTCTTTCGTGATAGAAGCTAGAATATCTTCTGTATTTTTGGTAATATTTTGACTTACTTGTTTTGTGATTAATGAGATTAAAATAATAAGCCCAATAACAACAACAGTTGCTACAGAAAAAATAAGTTTTAAACCTATATTTAAAGATTTAAACATCTTAATAACTCCTAAAAATAAAATTTTGGATTTTATATTTTAACATATTTTTTTAAAAAATAATATTAATTAATTATAAAAATATTATGTATTAGTATTTTTTGATAGAAGATTTATTTTTTTCCTTTTAAAAACAATTCTTTAAAGCGTTTATTAGCGTATTCTTCTATGTCCTTTTGCAAAATAGAGTAATTTTCCATTAATTCTAAAGCTCTAGGAGTAAGTTTTGTTCCTGATTCTTTAGAGCGTCCTTGTCGTGTGCTAACTAAAATTTCTTGAGAATTTTTTTGTAAGGTTTGTAAATGCATCCAAGCTTTTTTATAATTAATCCCCATAAGTTTAGAAGCATGCAATAAACTACCTGTTTGTCCGATAAGCTCTAAAAGTTCTGTTTTTCCTCGTCCAAAAAGCAAATCTCCATCCGCATTTTCAATCCAAGTTTTTGTTCTTACTATAAATTGCTTACCTTTTTTTTCTTTAAAACAACCAAGTTGACAATACTTTACATCAACCTTATAAGCTTTTAAAGCTGAACGCATACTTTTAAGTCCACAACCTTCTTTAGCAATATCTCTTGCATCTTTACAAAAAATTCTACGCTTTTCATCTAAACTAGGTTCTATTTTTTTAAGCACTTCAATCTTTGCTTTTTCAAAATCTAAATGTCCAAATTGCCCCAACTCGCAATTATCAATTCTCATGTGATTTTCATCGGCTAATTGTCCGATTTTTTCTATATTTACATTAAATTTCTTTGCAATTTTAAAAGCCGTACCACAATCTAATTTTTCATTACTATTTAACAATTCTCTCATGTATGAGATGATTTCTTTTTCTTGGTTTTTATCCATGAATTCTAAATTCTCCACTATAAATATTGATCTTATTTTCTCTAGCAAAACCACAAAGCGTTAAATCAAATTTTCTTGCTATCATAACTCCTAAACAAGTAGGAGCCGTGCGTGAAACAAGCACTGGAATTTTATGCATAACTGCTTTAGCTACCATTTCAGAACTTAGCCTTCCACTAACCATTAAAAAACATTGACTTAAATCAACCCCAGCTAAACGCGCCTTTCCTAAAGCTTTATCTATGGTATTATGCTGGGCTATATCTTCACCTATAAAAAAAGTTTTCTCATTTACAAAAAGCTTAGCCGTATGCACACAGCCTGTTTTCTCATAAAGCTCACATTGAGTATAAAAAGTACTCATTTGTTTTAAAATTTCATCTTTGCTAAATTTTATATCAGAACTAATTTTACTCGCTTCAATGGCTTCTAAATCGATATTTGCAGTATGTGCTCTACCACAACCACTTATAACTACGCCTTCAGCATTAAGCTTTGCTAAATTTTCTTTATCAATCTTTGCTTTGATATGCACACTCATACCATCATCTTTTGTTTCTATGTTCTCAATATCGCTTACTTTTGCAATGATATTTTCGCTCATTAAATACCCTATTGCTAATGCCTGTTCATCTACAGGAGTTGCCATTAAAGCGCCTACTCTTTCATCATTAATAAAAATTTCAAGCTTAATTTCACGCACTAAAGTATCATCGCATGTAAAAGATTCATCACCTTTATATTTTAAAATCTGAGTTGTAAATAATGGATCCATACCTTATCCTTTAAATATCTTTAAATAATATTATATCAAAAAAACATA
Organism: Campylobacter sp. BCW_4323; assembly: GCF_001763115.1. Lineage (NCBI taxonomy): Bacteria > Pseudomonadati > Campylobacterota > Epsilonproteobacteria > Campylobacterales > Campylobacteraceae > Campylobacter > Campylobacter sp. BCW_4323. The sequence goes on from NZ_MJYC01000064.1 coordinate 65,942, forward strand.
AATAACAAATTTATATATGGAAAAATAGATTTTAGATTCAACTTATAAAATAAAATTCGTTCTATTTATTTCAAAAAAGCTTAAAACTACCGCTATGCAATAACATAGCGGTTAAAGATTAAATTTTTACATTAGGATCATAAGAAAAACTAGGTTCAATTTGCTTTTTATTGCTTAATTCTTTATACCAATAAGAATGTAAAATATAAACCTCCTCTTCTTCCTTATAACCACTAATCATAGAATGGATACTGCCTTTGATTGCAAATACTGCCATATAAATATGCACACCAAAAAACACTGCACACACTATACCCAAGAAATTATGCACTATAGCTGAAATTCTTAAAAGTTCAATTTGAGTTAAACCAAAAAGACCTTGAATTGCCGTGGAATTAAAATCAAGAAAATACATAAATCCACCTGTAATTATCATCAAAAATCCACCAAAAACAGCAATATAATACCAAGATTTTTGACCAAAATTAAACTTACCTGCAGGTACAGGACGTTTTACTTTGCTTAAATAACCACCTACTATCATCATCCATCTGATATCATAACTTGCAGGAAGCATTCTTTTAATCCACCATAAAAACATAGGGATTATAGAGATGATAAATAAAACCGTTGCAAAAGCATGTAAATTTTTACAAACTCTTACAAAAAGTCCACCTCCAAAAGTCGCCCCAAACATCACCACAAAACCAGTTGGCACTAAAATCACCCAAGAAATTGCCGCGATAAAATGAAAAAGTCTTTCAAATAATGTAAAAGCATAAATTTTCTTTCCATCGTGTGAAAATTGCTTAGGTCCTATAACCATATAATGCAAAGCAAATGCAGACAATACCGCAATAATAGCGATTAAAGCTATAGTAGCTATATATTCACCTTGCAAAGTTGTCCAAAGTTTGCCAAAAGTATCATAATTTGGGATATTTGTAATACGATGAAAATCCCAAATTTGGGTATCTTGTCCCATTCTCTCGCTACCATAAGCAAATAAACTTACCACGCTTAACAAAAGCGTTACAAATACTTTTCTCATAAGCGTTCCTTTCCTGTGTAAGCAATCTTCCACTCCAAACTTTCTGAAGGATTTGGAATGCCATAATTTCTATTCATAAGTCTATTATGATAAATCTCTTCTATTTTAGAACTTTCACCTACTAAAAGTGCTTTTGTCGAACACATCGCAGCACATACAGGAACTTTTCCTTCTGCGATACGATTTTGACCATAAAGTTCTCTTTCTTTTTCTGAATTCGTTGCTTCAGGGCCACCTGCACACATAGTACATTTATCCATAATGCCTTTATTTCCAAAAACACTATCTTTTGGAAATTGTGGTGCACCAAAAGGACAAGCATAAAGACAATATCCACAACCTATGCAAATTTCTTTATCGTGCAAAACAATACCATCAGCACGGATGTAAAAACAATCCACAGGACAAACGATAGAACAAGGAGCATCATCACAATGCATACAAGAAATAGAAGTTGAAACTTCTTTTCCTTGAATTCCTTCATTTAAAGTAATCACACGGCGGCGGCGAATATGAATAGGAAGCTCATGTGCTTCATCACAAGCTACCGCACAACCATTACAATCAATACAACGCTCATTATCACAAAAGAATTTCAAGCGTTCTTTTTCTAAATTTGCAAAATTTACCTTACTCATTTTCCATCCTTACTGATTCTACAAAGCCCACCTTTAGTCTCTGGAATCTGACACATGATATCATAACCATAATTTGTTACCGTATTAGCACTTTCTCCGCTTGCATAAGGCTTAGTTCCTTCTGGGAAATTGTGCGTTAAATCCACGCCTTGCATAACTCCTGTAAAATGGAAAGGCAAGAAAATCATATCTTTTGCTACACCTGGATTAACCTTCACTCTTACATGAATTTTAGTGCCTTCTGGAGAATGTACCCAAATCATATCTCCTGCTTTAATGTCTTGCTCTTTTGCTAATTCAGGATTGATCTCACAAAACATTTCAGGTGTTAAACGCGTTAGATACATAGATGCTCTATTTTCCATACCTGCACCATTTAAATTCACAAGTCTTGCGGTAACAAGATTAAGCGGGAATTCTTTAGAATAATCCTTAGCTTGTTGTACAGAAACAAATTTAGTATCCACGCGATAAAGTGCTTTTTGATCTTCAAAACTTGGATATTTTTGCACCAAATCGTTTCTTGGAGAATGTAAAGGCTCACGGTGGAGTGGAATTTTATCTTTAAAAGTCCAAACTACAGCTCTAGCTTTAGCATTTCCATAAGGAACTATGCCTTTTTCTATACATTTAGTTGCTATGATATTGCTATCATCATAAGACCAAGTTGATCCCATTTTTTCTTTTTCTTGGGCACTTAAAGTAATGCCTAAAACTTTTTCTATATTATCTTTAGTAATTTGTGGATAACCTGTATCAATAGGCGAATTTAAAGGTGCATTTTTAGCAAGTAAACTCTCTCCTTCATACTCAAGTCCAAAATTGTTTCTAAAGCCCATACCACCTTTTGCTACTTCAATGTCGGTATTATAAAGCACAGGAGAACCTGGATGCTTATCACTCCAACAAGGCCAAGGAAGCCCGTAATACTCGCCAGCAACTTCGTCTTTTCCTTCTAAAGTTACCTCATCAAATTTATCCCAGTATAAAGTATGTTTTTTAAGCCTTTCAGGACTCCAACCATTAAGCCCTATACTTCTAACTGCTTTTGCAATTTCTCTTGTTGCATTTTCAGGCCAAACGATCTCACCTTTTTCATCGCGTAAAGTCTTGGTAAAGTCTTCATAAAAACCTAATTTTTTAGAAAGCTCAAATAAAATTTCTTGATCTTCCATGCTTTCATAAAGTGGATCTACAACCTTAAATCTCCATTGTCCACTACGATTTGTAGCTGTTACACTTCCGCTTGTTTCAAACTGTGTTGCTGCAGGTAAAAGATAAATCCCATCTTTTCTTTCTGCGATAATCCCTGCTTCATTTACAAAAGGATCAGCCAAAACTAAAAGCTCTAAAGCTTCCAAACCTTCTTTAACTTTTACTTGTTGTGCGGTTGAAGTGATACCATTTCCCATAACTACTAAAGCTTTTAAAGGCGTTCCTGCATTATCGATAGCATCATTTCCATCTTTTCCATTTAAAGCTGCTGCCCACCATCTAGCAAGTGAAAGTCCGGTTTTATGCATCCAATCTTTACTTACAAAATTTCCTAAAAGCCATTCATAATCCACACCCCAAATTTTGGCATAGTATCTCCAAGTCGCTTCATTTAAAGGATAATAACCAGGTAAATTTTCACTCAAACAAGCCATATCCGAAGCACCTTGAACATTATCGTGTCCGCGTAAGATATTAACTCCGCCACCAAATTTACCTATATTTCCAAGTACCATTTGCACAATAGGTGCTAAACGCGTATTTGAAGTTCCTACAGTATGTTGAGTTAAACCCATAGCCCAAATAAGCGTAGTTGGTTTGTTTTTAGCTACTTCGTGAGTGATTTGCACCAAAAGTTCTTTAGAAATTCCCGTAACATTTTCTACTTCTTCGGCTGTCCATTTTGCTGCTTCTTCGCGAATTTTATCAATTCCAAAAACTCTTTCATCAAGATATTTTGTATCTTCTAAACCTTCATCAAAGATGATTTTTAGCATTCCATACATGAAAGCAATGTCAGTTCCTGGACGAATTCTTGCATAAATATCCGCTTTTGCTGCACTTTTTGTAAATCTAGGATCTACAACGATAAGCTTTGCACCTTTTTCTTTTGCTTTTAAGAAATGTCTAAAACCCACAGGGTGATTTACCGCTGGATTTGCTCCAATGATAATGATACATTTACTTCTTTGGATGTCTCCAAGATGGTTTGTCATAGCGCCATAACCAAATGTATTCGCCACACCGGCGACTGTTGCGCTGTGTCAAATTCTAGCTTGATGATCTACATTGTTCGTTCCAAAAAATGCTGCAAATTTTCTTATATAATAAGCTTGTTCATTATTAAGTTTTGCAGAACCTAAAAACATAACACTTTCAGGATTTTCTTTACGATAAGCAGCTAGTTTTTCTCCGATCTCACTTAAAGCTTGCTCATAACTTATGCGTTTCCATTCTCCATTTTCTTTTTTCATAGGATATTTTAAACGCACATGTGAACGCACCATATCGATCATATCAGATCCCTTGCAGCAATGTCCACCTGAACTCACAGGATGATCTTGAGCGATTTCTTGACGCACCCAAACACCATTTTGCACTTCTGCAATAATCCCACAGCCTACAGAACAGGCTGTACAAACTGTTTTTACTTTTTTACTACCTTCATAAGCTTCTTTAAGCTCATCAGCACTCGCTTCTCTTAAAGTTTCACTTCTAGCAAGCAACGGTGTTGCTAGGCTTGAAAGTGCTGCCATTTTAAGAAAAGAACGACGCGTAAGCTTGATATTTTCACCTACACTTGACATTACTCAGCCTTTATATAATAATTTTCCCAATTAGCACTTCTTTGAAAAAGCACTTCTTTTTTCTTACTTTTACCTTTAACCAAATCTTTTCTTTCTTCATCTTTAGCTAGAGCTAAAGTTGTGCTACCAAGCACTCCAGCAGCCCCTAAGGCAAAAGCGGATTTTTTAAGAAATTCCCTGCGATTTTTCACGAGTCCTCCTTTGTTTATTTGCTTCTCTTCTTAAAAATTCTGAACGCGATAGATCGTTTTGCACTTTTTTAGAATTTATTTTTGCAGGTTTTTCCATTTCAAAGCAAAGTCTTTCAAATTCCATAAAAGCCGATGCAATACTTGCAATTTCCTTATATAAATTCGCATTTTTATTCATGAAAACATCGCCTAAAAACTCATCAATGCTTTTATTGATCACTTTTTCAAAAAGCTCTTTGGCTAAATCATCTTCATTTTGCCTTAAAAATTCACTCATCAACAATAAACAAAATCCAACACTATCTTCACTTTCTTTAAAAAATTTTTCATTGCGTCTTATTTTACTTCTGACTAAAATTTGACGCACGCAAAGTAAAGGATTTGAATTTTCAAAACCTTCTTCTATGTAAGAAAAAGTCGTTGGAATGCTATTTTTAAGACTTAAAAAAAGCAAATCATATTCTTTAAAAAATGCTTGTATAGAATTTTCATCATCTAAATGCTTAAGCAAGATATCAAAATTTGATTTTAAATTTTCATCAAATAAACATTCTTGCATTGTCTTTAAATACTCTTGTAATTTTGACAATCTTTCTTCAGAAAATGAAAAAACAAAAAGCTCTCCTAGACATTGATAATAAAGACTTCTAGCTAATCTTAATTTTTCCAAATCCATTAAAGCCCCCATGCATTCAAAATTTTCAAAAATAGCTTTAAATTTTGCTTGAATGAATATTATGCAAAATATACCTAATATTCATTTTAAAGTCGATTTTTAAATCGATTTATCTTAATACTATTTGATTTAAAAATCACTGAATTTCAATAAAATTCCACAAGGATTTAAAATCTTAAAAAATCATACAAAAGTATTGAAAATTAGATATTTGAGTTGATTTTATATTTGAAAAAATAAAATACTTTGCATAAAATTTATACCTTTGATTCTCTTCCGAGTAAAATTAATATTTTATGCAAATTATAAATAATACTAATTTCTTAAAGAATAATCCTTATAAGAAAATTCTCTTATCATTTGAAGTTCATTTTTTGCATTTAAAAGCATGAGATTTGGAAGTCTTATACCATTAAAAGTTGTGTTTTTCACAATGGTGTAATGAATTTGATCTAAAAAAACAATTTTATCGCCGATTTTAAGCTTTTTGTCAAAGGCGTATTCTCCCATTACATCACCCGCTAAACAAGTATTTCCAGTAAGTAAATAGGCAAATTCGTTTTCTTTTAAGTCTGAAATTTTTTCATTTTCTCTTGTGGCTAAAATTCTAGCATTTAAAACTTCACTTGTATAAGGCATGATGATAGTATCTGGCATATGTGCTTCGCTTGAAGTATCTAAAATAGCAATTTGCTTTTCATTTTCTATGATATCTACTACACTAGCAACCAAATTTCCTGTTTGCCAACCCACCGCTTCACCTGGTTCAAGATAAACTTGTACACCATATTTATCACTGAAATTTTTACACAAAGCAATAAGTTTTTCAACATCATAGCCTTTTTTAGTGATGTGATGTCCTCCTCCAAAATTCACCCATTTCATTTGCCCTATCCATTTGCCAAATTTCTCTTCAAAAACCTTTAAAACAGCTTCTAAAGCATCAGCACTTTCTTCGCAAAGTGCGTGAAAATGAAGTCCTTCTATGGTACTTAAATCCACATTTTCAAAATCTTTAGCACGAATTCCAAGTCTTGAGTATCTTCCACAAGGATTGTAAAGTTCTTTTGGAGCTAGAGAAAATTCAATATTACAACGAAGGCCTAAGGAATTTTTTTGTGTTTTGCTTTGAAATTTATGAAATTGAGCTAAAGAGTTAAACACTATATGATGAGATAAACTGGCTATTTCATCGATTTCATCTTCTTTAAAAGCAGGAGAATAAGTATGAATTTCTTTATCCATGTATTCTTTAGCAAATTTTGCTTCCCAAAGTCCGCTACAAGTACAACCTTTTAGATATTCTCCGACAATTTTCATCGCTCCTGAAAAAGCAAAACCTTTTAAAGCTAAAAGCACTTTAGCACCACTTTTTTCGCCAACACTTGCTAAAAGCTCACAATTTTTTCTTAATTTATCTTCTTCTAAAATATAAGCTGGAGTTTGAATTTTTTCATAAAACATTATTTTTCCTTGATTAAATTGCTAAAATCATAACAAAATTAAACCAAATTTTCAAAATAAATATTTACTAAAGTTAAAAAAATAATGACTATAATACAAAAAATCAAGCAAAAGGAAAAACTAATGAATAGAAGAAATTTTTTAAAATTTAATGCACTTACTCTAGCAAGTATGGGTGTAGCCTATGCAAATCCTATGCACGATATGCACTCCATGCATAAAAATCATTCTATAAATCATGACTTAGATACTTCTTTTATAAACTTTGCTCCAAAAAATTTAAAGCTTTTAGATCCAAAACAATTCCCCCAAGGAGAAATTTTAAAAGCCTTGCCTTTACTCAAAAATGAAAGTAAAGAAAAAAATATTTTTCGTGCTACCCTAGAAATCAAAGAAAATCATATAGAGCTTATCAAAGGTAAAAAAACCTTATTTTATACTTACAATGGCCTCGTGCCTGCTCCAAAAATAGAAGTTTTTGAAGGAGATAAACTTGAAATTTTAGTCAAAAACAAACTCAAAGAAGCTACAACTATACATTGGCATGGCATTCCTGTGCCACCTGATCAAGATGGAAGCCCACATGATCCTATCTTAGCAGGAGAAGAAAGAATATATCGTTTTGAAATTCCTCAAGATAGCGCAGGAACTTACTGGTATCATCCGCATCCTCATTATACCGCTTCTAAACAAGTTTTTATGGGTTTAGCAGGGGCTTTTGTGATCAAAGCAAAAAAAGATGCTTTAAGTCATTTAAAAGAAAAAGATTTGATGATTAGCGATTTGCGTCTTGATGAAAACGCTCAAATTCCAAACAATAACCTAAATGATTGGCTAAATGGTAGAGAAGGAGAATTTGTACTCATCAATGGACAATTTAAACCTAAAATCAAACTCGCCACAAACGAACGCATACGCATTTATAATGCTACTGCAGCAAGATATTTAAATTTACGCATACAAGGAGCTAAGTTTATACTTGTTGGTACTGATGGTGGACTTATAGAAAAAGCTATTTATAAAGAAGAACTTTTCTTAAGTCCTGCTTCTCGCATAGAAGTTTTAATCGACGCTCCAAAAGATGGGAATTTTAAGCTAGAAAGTGCTTATTATGATAGGGATAAAATGATGGTAAAAGAAGAACCTAATACCCTATTTCTAGCCAATATTAACCTAAAAAAAGAAAATGTAGAACTTCCAAAAAATTTAAAAATTTTCAAACCTTCAGAAGAACCTAAGGAATTTAAAGAAATAATCATGAGTGAAGATCATATGCAAATGCATGGTATGATGGGAAAAAGTGAAAGCGAATTAAAAATCGCTCTTGCGTCTATGTTTTTAATCAATGGCAAAAGCTATGATTTAAAACGCATTGATTTAAGCTCCAAGCTTGGAGTAGTTGAAGACTGGATAGTGATAAACAAATCTCACATGGATCATCCTTTCCACATACACGGCACGCAATTTGAACTCATCTCATCAAAACTCAATGGAAAAGTTCAAAAAGCTGAATTTAGAGCCTTAAGAGATACTATAAATGTGCGTCCTAATGAAGAGTTAAGACTTAGAATGAAACAAGATTTTAAAGGACTTAGAATGTATCATTGCCATATTTTAGAACATGAAGATTTAGGAATGATGGGAAATTTAGAAGTAAAGGAATAAAATGGTAAAAGTGGAATTTTTAGGCCCCATAAATAAAGACAATTTAGAGTTTGAGGTAAAAAATTTAAAAGAATTAAAAGAAATTTTGCAAAAAGATGAGAGTTTAAAAGAATGGCTAGAACTTTGTGCCGTATCTTTAAACGATGAAATCATTTTTGATGAAAACACTAAGTTAAAAGAAGGTGATAAAATAGCACTTTTACCGCCAGTTTGTGGGGGTTAAATGGAACATTTTACACTTTATCAAGGTTCTTTAGATATTCCTAAAATTTATAGCCAATGGTATGAATTTGCCAAGGATAAAAACTGCGGTGCTTTGCTGACTTTTTGTGGTATTGTGCGTGAAGAAGGAGGCATTGAGGCACTTAGTTTTGATATTTATGAACCGCTTTTAAAAAAATGGTTTAATGAGTGGCAAAAAAGAGTAGATTTTGATGGTATTAGCTTGCTTTTTGCTCACTCTATAGGCGATGTGGCGGTTCATGAAAGCTCTTATTTTGCAGGAATTTTAAGCAAACAAAGAAAATTAGGACTTAAACTCCTTAATGAATTTGTTGAAGATTTTAAAGCAAGCGCACCTATTTGGAAGTATGATGTGATAAACAAAGAAAGAATTTATGCTAAAGAAAGATCAACCAAACTTTGCGGTGCAGGACTTTTAAAAGGATAAAAAATGCTAATGTCTTATGAAGAAAGTTTAAAAATTTTACACTCTCATATTAAAACTTATGAAAAGATTGAAAAAATAGCTCTTACAGAGTGTTTAGGACGCATTTTAGCTCAAGACATAAAAGCCCTTAAAAATCAGCCTGAATTTCCAACTTCGGCTATGGATGGTTATGCGATCAAATTTGAAGATCAAGATAAGCCTTTAAAAATTTTAGGCCTCACACCTGCGGGCACTATGCCACAATTTAGCGTGCAAAATGGCACTTGTGTAAAAACCTTTACAGGCTCACTCATGAGCGAAGGAAGCGATACTTTAGTCCCTGTTGAAAATGTACGCGTAGAAAATGATACTCTTTTTATAGAAAAAAAAGTTCCTCAAGCTTTTGCCGTGCGTGCGGTAGGAGAAAACTATAAAAAAGATGAAATTTTACTCAAAAAAGGCACAAGGTTAAATTATAGCGAGATAGCTCTTTTGGCTGAACTTGGATTTTTTCACATTAGTGTGTTTATAAAGCCTATTGTAGGGGTTTTAAGTAGTGGAAGTGAGATCAAAGATCTAGGAGAAGTCTTAGAAAATCCCGCTCAAATCCGCTCTTCAAATCATATTGCTATAGCTAATTTAGCTAAAAATTTAAATTGCGATACAAGGGTTTTTCCTCTTTTAAAAGATGATGAAAAGGCTACTTTTTCGACCCTTGAAAGTGCTTTGCAAAGTTGTGATATTTTGATTACAACAGGCGGGGTTTCTATGGGGGATTTTGACTTTTTAAAAAAAGCTGTAAAAGAATATGAAATCATCATCGATAAAGCCGACATAAAACCAGGTAGACATATCAAAATAGCCAAAGCTAATGAAAAATTCATCATCGCCTTACCAGGTTTTCCTTACTCGGCTATGGTAATGTTTAATCTTTATGCAAGAGAGATTTTAAACTCTTGGTTACTTCAGCCTAAAGACTATATTTGCAAAGCCTTTTTACAAGGAAGCTATAAGAAAAAAACACCTTATTTGGAATTTGTCGCTTGCAATATAGAGTTTAAAAATGGACGCATTTTAGCCAATCTTGAAGGTAAGAAAGAAGGCTCTAGTGCGATTATAAACAATCTTAACAATAAAGCTGCCCTTATGGTGGTACCAAAAGAATGTGAAATTTTAGAAAATGAAAGTTTAGTGGATATTATCTTTATGCCTTAAAATTATTTAAATAATTTTATTTCGATTTTAATCAACCCTAAATTTCAATAAGTTTCAAATTTGCAACCTCCTTTTAGTAGAGTAATTAGCCCTAGCGGAGTTTCAATCCACTAGTGTTTTTGACCCTTTTTTAAATTTCTTTATGGTAAAATACACATTTACCAGATAATGAAAATTTCAAGGTTTTTTGATAAAAATAGCAAAAATTATGCTATAATCTCATAAGAAATTAAAAAGGGACTAAAATAAAGAGCTTGCAGGACTCTACGAGGTTATAATCCTCTAAAACTGCTTAAAATTCAAATAAATTTTGTTGATGGTATTTTTCTTGTTTTTTATTTAGTTGTATTTCTTCATTATTTGAATTTTTGTATTTAAATTCTCCATGACTATCTATATCAAAAAGCGTTAAATTAGTTTCGTTATTAACTTTTTCGTTAAAAACTATACCACCAAGCAAAAGCTCCATTTTATCAAATTGCTCTAATAATACAAGCCCTAATGATTGCATAGCCATAATTTAAAGCAGAATTTTCAAAGCAAAGCTCATCTCTTGAAAAAGAAGCACCAAATAAAGTTTTAAAATAAAGCGCCGCCGCAACAGCTTCAATATTTTACTATCATTTAAGCTTGCTTTTTAGCCAAATTTATAAGCTCATTCATTTGCTCTTTTGTGATTTTTGTACTTTGAAAATGCCCTAAAAAAGGAGTAAAAATACCATTTATACTATGAGTTTTATCGTAACTCATTTTTTAGAATCTTCTCTTTGTCTAAACTCAGCCTTTGTCACTTCTCCAAGCACTGAAACTATATATTTTTCAAATACTTTTAGATTTTAAATTTTTATGCTTTTTGCAATGACTTCTTTTTCATTTGCATTTTTAAACAATATTTTTTCATTTTTGCTTAGCGTTTCAAATTTATTATCGTGTTTTGAAACAGTTAGACTAACATTTGAGTTATCTAGCCTTTCATAATAAACAAGTTCTGGCTCTTGCATATCTTTAATTTAAATTAAAATCAAACTATCTTTGTACAAAGAAAAGCAAAATCCATGGTATAAATTGACACAGCATAAAATTTATTTGTCTTTTTGTGTTTAAAAATATCCACTCTAAACATATCACCATTTTTAACTATTTTACCATTTACTTTACGGATTTTACCAAGTTCTAGGACTTTTTTAAAACTCCTTCTTTTCCGTCGTATGATTGATAAAATGTTTCTTCTCTTCTAAAAGTTTCTTCATGTAAAGCTCCGCTTGGCTTTTTTCTCTCAGGTTTTGAGATAAAAATTTTATCAATTTTATCTAAAAGCTTTGCCTAAAACCACTAAAAGGCTCAAAAAATTCCTTTTATTTTTGCAATCTAATTCACTAATTTTTTTGCATAAAGCTCTGCAGTGTTGCTTTCTTGCTCTTTTTAAAATCTGAAAAATCCTTTACGATAGAATTATTTACATAAGCAATAATTGCTGTATTGATGGCGTGATGAAGATGATTGTTTCTATTCTTAGTGCTAAAGCCCCAAGTGTGTCTTAAAGCCGATGTTAGCATACCGCTTTTTGCTTCTACATGTACTTTTGAGACTTTTTTGCGTATCGTTTAATTTTGTATTTTCATCATCGCTTAAAGGTAAAAAATCTAAATAATCTTTAGTGTAGTTTAAAACAAGCCTTGCGATGTAGCGAGTATCGTTTAGATTTCTATCTTTAAAGCCTTTTTGCTCTTTGTCTTTGTAATTTTTATCTAAAATTCTTTTTTGCTTTTTAGTAGATAGGTTTTTTGCTAAAACTTCAATTTTCTGCCATTTTGCACTATCATTGCCAAAGGCTTCAAAGGGGGTTTTATTAAGTTTTTTTTGATTTTGCTTGGTAAAAACTAAAACTTTATTCATGTAAGAATCATCAAAACTTCTAGAATAAGAGCAAATATGGTCAATTTTAAGCATTTTTTTATCTTGCAAATCACTAATTTTAATCTTTTCCCCACTATAAACACAAAATTCTTTTTGTTCTTTAAATAATCTTAATTTTAAAATATTTTTACTATTTTTTTAAGCCTAGTTTTTCACATTCAAGTTCGGCGTCTTTTTTGGCCTTGTAGTTTTCGTTTCGCTCTTTTTCTATTTTAGCTCTTTAGTTGTGATTTTTATCTACTTCTCTTGCTAATTCAATGCACTTTACCATATTTTTTAAGTAAAGCATTTAAAACCTTTCTATATTCTTTAATCGCCCTTAAAACCACAGGATTAGTTACTTCATCTTTGTAATAAGTTTCATTAAATGCGGGCAAAAAGTCTTTTTTATCTTCATTAATTGCTATTTTTAAATTAAGTTCACTGCAAGCTTCATCGTATTTTTTACCTTCAAGTATTAAAGGAGTGATAAGTTTTAAGGCTTTAAAACTTATATTTAAATGGTTTTTAAATTCCAATTTGCTTAAGCTATCAATTTGATTTTGATTTAAATCATATTTTGCTAAAGCCTTTTTAGCTTAATCTCATCTTTTATAAGGGTAATACTTTTGCTATTTCATTTAAATCATCTTGGCTTAAACTATACTCACCTAGGGCTTTTACAAATTCTTTATATTTTTTAAACTCAATAAAATAAGTTCCTTTTTCTCCTTTAAATTCATAATCATCACTTAAAACTAAAAGCTTTTTTGTTTGTTTATAAGTTAGAGTGCCGTTTTTTAAAACTTCATTTAAAAGCGTGTTTAAATCATCTTTTGTATATAAAATTCCTTCAGTATTTTTAAGATTGTTTAAAAGATTGATAATTCTTGTAAGTACTACAAACATAAAGGCTAAGGGCGAATTTTTTGGCGCTCTTTTTTCATCAGTAAAAAACTACAATTTTCCACCAAATGAGAAAAATCCTTTAAAGCCCTTTTATAAAATACTACACTAAGCACCCCTTCTTCAAATTTTTTTGAAAAAGAAAGGCCAAATTCTCTTTGCTTTTGAAAAATAAGCTTTAATTCATCTTTTAAAAAACTTTGCACTATGCAGAGTTCATAACTTTCTTTTTTATTTCTAACATTTATAAATTCTTTAGAATTTTCTTTGATTTTTTGAAAATACTCTTTATAAAGATACTCGCCTACACTTTGATAATTTACTAATTTTTCTTCATTATCGCTATTTTTTATATTATCATAACCACGCCTTTTTACAATATGCAAAATAACTCGTGCAAAATCTTGCTTACTTAAAAGCTCGTTTAAAGCTCTAAATCTTAACTCATAAGGGCTAATTAAAGAGCCTTTATAAGCCTTAGCTAAACTCTCATCAAAGCTTTGATAATCTTCGTAATTTAGCGATTAAATGTTTAAGTAATTTAGCCTTGCTTTGCGTCTAGCAAGGCGTTTTCTAGCACTTCTTGCAAGGCGTCTAAGGCTAAGGATTCTCCTGTTTTAGGATTTTCAGCTTTTTAAAAATCCTAGCTCCACATTCTTTTAACTCATCATTTTCGCTAAATGCCCAGCCAATAGAGCTTATACCTATATCAAATGCCAAAATTCTTGCTATACTAAATCCTTTGTGACATTTATGATTTATTTATAATTATAATACAAAAATCATTTTTTATGCAAATATAAATTTTTCAGTAACCAAACTATACATATGTTAATTTTGCAATACAAAAAATACGTAATTTTTAAATAAAAAATATTTTTTATTTAAAAATTTAGCTAAAATTAAATTCATAAGCTGTAAATTCAGGAGAAATCATGCCAATTTTTATGATATGTTCTACACTTTTAGCGGTAATTGTCGTTGCTTATTATATACTCAAAAAATACAATCCCATTTTTGTATTTTTTCTTTCAGGTATTATCTTGCTTATTTTTGCTTTTTACATCACAGGAACACCTATACCAAAAGCCCCAAGCAGAGAATATGCAAGCTTTTTGAATGTTTTACTTGATAGCTATGCTTTTATCACAGCAACTTTTAAAAGCCAGCTTTCTGGAGTAGGACTTATTATCATGAGTGTGGCAGGTTTTGCTGCTTATATGAAACATATCAATGCTTCGGCAAAACTTGCTTTTTTAGCAAATAAACCCTTAGAAAAAAAATAAATACTTGATTTTAAGTGGAACTTTTGTTGTTGGAATGGCTTTAAAAATTGTCATTTCTAGCTATGCTGGATTGCTTTTGCTTTTGTTAGCATGTATTTATCCTGTTTTAATCTCACTTAAAATCCGTCCTATTACAGCTGTATGCGTGCTTTCTTTAATTGCACTTGATTATGGTCCAAAAGATGGAAATTCAATCAATATGGCAGATATGGTAGGAAAAGTGATAATGTCGTAGGGCTTTTTTTAAATTACCAAATTTATAGTGTGATTGCCTATGTTGTAGTTATTGCCATCTTGATTCCTTTTTATTTTGCTTGGATTGATAAAAGAGATAAAGAAAAAGGTGTTTTAAATGATGAAGTTGAAATTCCGCAAATCATTGATCCTAAATGTCCCACTTTTTACATACTCTTTCCTTGGTTACCTGTTGTATTTTTATTTACAGCGTATTTTTTTACTATCAAGCTCGATGTTGTGACAGCAAATTTTGTAAGTATTTCTTTAGTTTTTCTTGTTGAATTTGCAAGACACAGAAATGCTAGAAAATTAGGCGAAGATATGATGGTGATTTTAAAAGCTATGGCTGAAATTTTTATCTCAGTCGTAAGCATAATCATCGCTGCTGGAGTATTTGCTGAAGGCATTAAAGCACTTGGTGGAGTTAATATCCTTGCTAACGCGGTTTCAAATCTTGGAATAGGAAATTTTGCATGGTTTGGAATTCTTTTGAGTATAGCTATTTTAAGCTTTTTAGTTTATTTTGCCACAGTGATTATGGGAAGTGGAATTGCTGCTTTTAATGCTTTTGGAAAACTAGCTCCTGATATAGCTACAAAATTAGGCGTTACACCTATTACTCTAGTTTTACCTATAGAAATTGCATCTTGTTTAGGTCGTGCAGCTTCACCAATAGCAGGCGGAATCATAGCTTTAGCTGGATTTGCAAAAGTAGCTCCAATGGATATTATAAAACGAACCACTCCTCTTTTACTTATCGCTATGCTTGTAAATGTACTTGTAGCCTTTTATCTAGCACAAACCAATCCTTTGCCAAAAGAGCAAAACGCTACAAAAATAGAATTTAAAATACACAAATAAAGCGTATTAACGCTTTATTTTCATTCTAAAACAATACCTTCATTAATGCAAATTTCGCCGATAATAAAGGCATCTGAATTTTCTAAAACCTTACTTACATTAGAAGGATCTACAACCATTACTAAACCCACTCCCATGTTAAAGCTTCTATACATTTCGCTTTCTTCTACAGCCTGTCCTATAGTATAAAAAATTTCAGGAGTTTTAAGATGATGTTTGCGTATAGTTGCACCCATACCACGAGGTAAAACGCGTGGTAAATTTTCTACTAAACCACCCCCTGTAATATGAGCTAAAGCACTGATATAAGGCTTTAGTGTAAGAAAATCACGCACATAAATCCTTGTAGGTTCTAACAAAATATCAATTAAATTTTTACCCTCTATCTTGTCATCAAATTTTAATTTTAAACTTTCAAAAAGTACTTTTCTAGCTAAAGAATAACCATTTGAATGAAGTCCTGAACTAGGAAGTGCCAATAAAATATCACCATTTTTAACAAATTTACTTCTATCGATCTCATCTTCTTCAGCCATACCCACAGCAAAACCCGCAAGGTCAAAATCATCTTTTGCATACATTCCAGGCATTTCAGCAGTTTCTCCGCCAATTAATGCACAATTTGCCATCTTACATCCCTTGGCAATGCCTGATACAACAGCCTTTGCTACTTCTACTTCAAGCTTGGCTGTAGCATAATAATCTAGGAAAAACAAAGGCGTAGCAAAATTACAAATCAAATCATTCACACACATTGCTACTAAATCTTGCCCTATAGTATCATATTTTTTAGCATCAATTGCCAAGCGAAGCTTGGTACCAACCCCATCTGTTGCACCTAAAATCACAGGCTTTTTAAAACCACTTGGCATTCTAAAAGCACCAGCAAAAGAACCAATTCCACCTACAACATTATCATTAAAAGTTTCTTTAACCAAAGGTTTTATAGCCTCTACAAAGGCATTTCCATTATCTATACTTACGCCCGCATCTTCATATGAAATTTTCATTTATTTTCCTTTAAGAACTAAAAAGGTATTTTAACGAAAAAAGTTTTAATAAGGCATAAGATGAAAAATGCTTTTTTTGTAACCGCTTCAATTGCTTGTGGTAAAAGCACTTTTATAGAAATAGCGAATTCTTTAGGCTTTAAAAGCATTAGCGCAGACAAAATCGCTCATAAAATTTTAGATGAAAATGCTTTAGAACTTGAAAAGATTTTTTCTCCCTTTAGCTTAAAAAATTTGCTCACAAAAGAAAAGAAAATCGATAGAAAAATCCTTGGAGAAATTGTTTTTAACAATAAAGAAGCTAAAAAAATCTTAGAAAATTTCACTCATCCTAAAATTCGAGCTAAAATTTTAGAACAAATGCAAATTCTAGATAAGGAAAATAAAGCTTTTTTTGTAGAAATTCCTCTTTTTTTTGAAAGCGGTGCTTATGAAAATTTAGGCAAAGTCATTGTAATTTACACACCTAAAGAATTAAGCCTTAAAAGAATTATGCAAAGAGATAAGCTCAGCTTAGAAGCTGCAAAAGCAAGACTTGATTCTCAAATAGATATTGAAGAAAAACTTAAAAAAGCAGATTTTATCATTAAAAATACTAATTCTTATGCCGATTTTAGGCAAGAATGTGTTAAAGTAATACAAGAAATTTCTAAAGGAAAAATGTGAAATTTTATAAATATTGTGCAAGTGGGAATGATTTTGTCATAACAAATGCTGATAGAAAAGAAGATAGAAGTGCTTTAGCTAAAGAACTTTGTAATCGTTATGAGGGTATAGGTGCGGATGGCTTTATCGTGATATTACCTCATGAAAAATACGACTTTGAATGGGAATTTTATAATAACGATGGCTCAAGGGCTGCTATGTGTGGCAATGGCTCAAGGGCTGCGGCACATTTTGCACATCATATTAACAAAATAAATCGTAACATGAGTTTTTTAACCGGTGCAGGAGTAATAAAAGCAAAGGTAAATCAAGATAAAGTTGAAGTATCTTTAGGCAAAATAAAAAGCGTGCAAAATACTTTTGAAGAATTAGGAAAAACTTGGCAACTTTGCGACACTGGAGTTCCACATCTAGTACATTTTTGTCAAAATTTAGATGAATTTGATACAATGCTTTGTCAAAAAATGAGACAAAAATATAATGCCAATGTTAATTTTGTAAAAATTTTAGATGAAAATCATTTAAAAGTTCGCACCTATGAACGCGGAGTTGAAGATGAAACCTTAGCTTGTGGCACAGGAATGGGGGCTTGTTTTTATCTGGCATTTTTAAATAAAAAAGTACAAAATAAAGTTAAAATAACTCCTAAAGGTGGTGAAGAAGTGGGGTTTACATATAAAAATGAAGAATTGTTTTTTGAAGGAAAGGTAAAGTATTGTTTTGAAGCCAATTATAATTTTTCTTAGTCTTTTTCTAATCCCACTTTTTGCTGATGATCTAAAGAGTGGATTTGGAGAAGAATATTACAAACTTGATATAGATCAAAAAAGACAAATTTTTTTTATAAAAATGAATGAAATGTTTGATCAAAGCTTTAAAAAAATTGAACAAGAAAGATCCTTTATCGAAGCCTTTTTTAAAGATGCTTACAAAACAGGCTTTAGGACTTCAAACCAAACAAATCTTGAAAAACTTATCACGATAAAAAACAAATATCGCATTGGAAATCTTTATGATTTTGCAGAATATAAAAAACGTATTCAAAAAATTCCAAAATCCATGGGTATAGCCCAAGCTTTAGTTGAAAGTGCTACAGGTACCAGTCGCTTCGCAAGAGAAGCAAACAATCTTTTTGGAGAATGGACTTGGGGTGAGAAAGGTTTAATTCCTGATTTAAGACATCCAGATAAAAAACACAAAATTAAAATTTTTGATAGTCTGCAAGATAGTGTTGACTCTTATGTTTTAAATTTAAATCGTCATTTTGCTTATGAAAAGTTTCGCGATGCAAGAGCTAAATTTGAAAGCGAAGGCAAAGAGATAACAGGGCTAGAGGCTATTAAAACTTTAGATTCTTATTCTGAACACAAGGGATATTATATCAATCTTATTACAAAAATCATCAAACGATACAACCTTGAAAAATACGATACAAAATCAAACAACGCCTAAAATCCAAGTGAAAATTTATCAAAAGATATGATTTCAAATTTAACCCCTTGCTCAAAAAAACTATCCTCGCTTGAAAGAGTAATAAAAATCACATGAAAAATTCCAAGTTCTAAAGCCTTTGGTAAAATTTTCTTAGCACGTAGCTTGATCAAATCAATATCTAAAGTTGGACTTGAAATATAAGCAATTTTAGATATTTGGCTATAAAAGTTAAAGTATTTGTTATAAAAAAATTCTTCTTTAAATTTAAACAGCTCGCTTAAAACTAAATTTTCAAATAAATGTGAAAAATCCTTTGAAATACAAAGATTATTTCTTAGGCCAAAATCTTTAAAATAAATCTTTTGAAGTTTTTTTTCATCATGTTTTAAAGTATAAATCACATAAGTATTTTCTAATTTTTTTATAGCTTGATAAACACTATCTTTTGAAGTTTTTAATCTTTTTTTGAGTTCTATAAATATCTTAGAAATACTGATTTGCTGACCCAAATTTAAAGCTAAATACTTTAAAATTTCTAATTCTAAAAGAGTAAAGCTTTGTCTTAAAAGTATGTTTTTTTCTCCAAATTTACTCCGTCCACTTTGCAAAAAAAGACCTACTAAATTATTTATAGGTAAATTTTTCTTACTTACACTAATAAATTCTTCAAAATCAAAATAATCAAGTTCAAGTTCTTCAAACCCATTTACATTTAAATCTTTTATATTTGTACTTAAGATGATGGGAATTTTAATTTTTTCTAAATTAGGAATAAAATCCAAATTATAAAGGCAAAGAATTTTAATTTGTAAATTTTCATTCAGAAAATCAGAAAGTCTTTCTAAACTTTGTTTTTCAAAACGTGTATCATATAAATCTAAAAACAAAATTTCACTTGCTTTAAATTGAGATAAAAAATTAAAAATAAGCGTTTTTTTACCACAAAATCGTGGGCCTTTTATGATAATATTTAGTTTTGAAATTTGAATTTTTCTTTCATAACTTGCTTCAAATTTAGGATGGTTTTCATAAAAAAAATTAAGTACTTTCAATTTTATCCTTTAAAAAAAGGATATTATAACCTAGTTAGTATAATTGGGGCATAAAGCCCCTTAAATTACATTTTGCAAGCACCTTGTAAAGTAGCGCCTATCATCCAAAGACTTTTTTCATATTTTGCGATATTTTCTTGCGCAAAAGCAGCTGTTGTGGTATCACTTTCTTTTTCTGCTGCTTCATTGAGTTTTTTAAATTCTGCTAAAAGATATTCATAATCTTGTTTGATCAGTTCTATGACTTCAAGCGGAGTAAAGCAATCTTTTGCAACTTTTGGACTTTTTGCATTTTCCATTAAAACTTTTTGGCAAGTGATAGCTTTTTCGCCAAGTTGCAGAACTCTTTCAGCACAACTATCAAAAAGTTCTGCCATTTCTTCATAAGCTTTTTCTGTGTACTCGTGTATAGAAAAAAATTGCAAACCTTTTACATTCCAGTGATAATTATGAAATTTAACCCATAGATGATGGGCATCTGCTTGCATTTGTAATAATTGTTTTGTAACTGACATGATTGACTCCTTTTTTTTGATTTTTAAAATTATAGCATAAAATTCTTAAATAATAATTATTATTAATTAAAAATTTTTATTATAATTTTAACTTAAAATCATTATACTCTTTTTTTAATGAATTTTGATTAAGAATTTAATATATTTTTTAAGATCAACTTTCCAACTTCCACACCAGGTTGATCATAAGTGTTAATCCCTAGCATAACACCGCAAGTTGAAGTAAAAAGTTCATAATAATACATCAAATATCCCGCATGCCAAGCGTCAAGTTTTTCAAGTTCTATCACATCAACACTCAAATTTTCGGCGATTAAAGCATGCATAGTTGCATCACATTGAGCGTTTAAAAGTTCGTGAAGATTGACTTTATTACTTAAAGAATCTAAAAATTTAAAATGAATATCAGGGATAATAGGTGCTTTTTGAGCGTCTTTGATTTTTAAAAAAGTTACAGTTTTATTTTTAGGTCCATCCATGATGAGTTGTAAAAAACTATGCTGATCTCTTGCTCCAATAAGTGCAACAGGAGTTAAACCTATGCGTTTATAGCCTTGCTTTTTACCTAAACTTTCAGCAATAAGCTGGATATACCATTCATTAAAGCCTTTAAAAGCATCACTATATGAAAAAAGCACATTGATATTGGCATTTTTGTGTGTACAATAATGATAGGCTTTTTGTAAAATTTCATCTTTTTTGCGAGTAAAAAAATTTTCAAAACAAGCTTTAGCTCCTTCTAAAAGAGCTTTGGCATTATAGCCACAAAAACAAAGCGGAACTATACCCACGGCTGAAAGTATGCTAAAACGACCTCCTACATTTGCAGGGATAAAAAAGCATTTAATAGCTAAATTTTCACCTTCTTTATGAAGTTTTGAATCCTTATCAGTAATAAAAACAAAGTATTTTTTTAATTCTTGCATATCAAGTTTAAAATGTTCAATAAGAAGTTTAAAAAGTGATACGACTTCTATAGTGCTACCTGTTTTACTGATGATTAAAAACAAACTTTCTTCAAGCTTGATTTTTTCCAAAGTCTTATTAAAAGAATGTGAGCTTGTGTTATCGAGTATAAAAAGCTCTCTTTGGTTACTTTTTTCATTAAAAAGCATATCGCGCAAGGCTTTTACACCACAACTTGAACCTCCCATTCCCACTAAAACAATATTTTTTATGTGTTCTTTGTCTTTGATAAAAGCCAAACTCTCATCAATCAGGCTTAAGCTCGTGTCAATAAGATGATAATACCCTATATCTCCACTTTTTACCTCATCATTAATACGATTTGCATAAGAGCTTATAGTGTGAATTTCACTTTGTTTAAAAAAAAGTGTATTGTTTAACATTTACTTTTCTCGTAAAAATAATTTGTCGCCTCTACAAAGCCTTCTACACTTCCACAATCAAAGCGTTTTCCTTGAAATTTATAAGCTAAAACCATACCATTGGTTGCTTGAGTTAAAAGCGCGTCGGTAAGTTGAATTTCGCCATTTTTTCCTGCTTTAGTATTTTCTAAAATTCCAAAAATATCAGGAGTTAAAATATATCTTCCTATGATAGCAAGATTACTTGGAGCTTCATCAGGACTTGGTTTTTCTATCATAGAATTAACCATAATAAGATTTTCTTCTACAAAATTTCCAGAAATTACTCCATAATTTGAAACTTGTTCTTTTGGTACCTCCATCACAGCTATGATGGTGCAGCGATATTTTTCATAAATTTTTACCATTTGAGCCATAACATTTAAGCCTTCTTCATTAACACACAAATCATCGGCTAAAATTACGCCAAAAGCTTCATCGCCAACTAAAGGTTTACCTTTTAAAACCGCATCACCTAAACCTTTCATTTGATTTTGTCTTGTAAAAGTAAAGGTACAACGATTGATTAAAGAACGAATTTCATCAAGTAAGTATTCTTTTTTTGTACCTGAAATTTGATGCTCAAGTTCATAAGAAATATCAAAATAATCTTCTAAAGCTCTTTTTCCACGCCCTGTGACAAAGCCCATATTTTCCATTCCTGCTTCCAAAGCTTCATCAACCCCATAATGGATCAAAGGTTTAGTTAAGATAGGCAACATCTCTTTAGGTAAAGTTTTTGTTGCAGGTAAAAATCTCGTCCCATAACCTGCCGCAGGGAAAATACAAGTTTGAAGCATAAAAATTTCCTTTTATTTTTTTATCATTATAGCTTATTTTTATGAATTTTTATGCAACAAAACAAGGCAAAGTTCTTTTTACCTTGGTTATTCAAACTCGGCCTTAGCCAATTTAACAATGGTTTCTACTACTCCAGAATCTTCAAGTGTTGAAATATCTTGTTTGATTTCTTCACCTCTTGCTATAGTTCTTAAAATTCTTCTCATTATTTTACCACTTCTAGTTTTTGGCAAACCTGGAGTATAAAGAATTTTTTCTATTTTAGCTATAGGTCCTATCTCTACTCTTAAAATGTCATTAAGTTCTTTTAAAGTTTCTATAGCTCCGCCAAGATCACAACTGGATGCAGGACTTAAAACCACAAAAGCAAACAGTGACTCGCCCTTAATCGCATCCAAAATACTCACTACAGCTGATTCTGCTACACTTGGATGTTTAGCAATAGCGCTTTCAATTTCAGCCGTTCCTATACGATGTCCTGCAACATTAACCACATCATCTGTTCTTCCTGTGATGGTAATATAACCATTTTTATCGTAAAAAGCACCATCGCCACTAAAATATACAGCTTTTCCATCTTTTTTAGCTTGAGAAAAATAACTTTCTATATAACGTTCATCATTACCCCAAATTCCACGAATCATCGAAGGCCAGGGTTTAGTTATACAAAGCAATCCATCTTCACCTTCATCTTTTTTATTGCCTTCTTCATCAATAACTTCTGCAAAAATTCCTGGTAAAGGCAAGGTGGCACAACCTGGTTTTAAAGGAATAGCGCCTGGTAAAGGCGTGATCATATGTCCACCTGTTTCTGTTTGCCACCAAGTATCAACTATAGGACTTTTAGCTCCCCCTATTTCATCATAAAACCACTTCCAAGCACTAGGATTTATAGGCTCTCCAACCGTTCCAAGCACTTCAAGCGTACTTAAATCATATTTTCTTGGCTCATCAGGCGCATCAGCATGAAGCATTCTTATGGCAGTTGGCGAAGTGTAGAATTTGCTTATTTGATACTCTTCTATCATTCTCCACCAACGCCCAGAATTTGGATAAGTAGGAGTTCCTTCATGCATTATAGTCGTTGCTCCACATGCTAAAGGCCCATAAACTACATAAGTATGTCCTGTAATCCAACCCACATCAGCACTACACCAATAATTATCATAATCTTTAATATCAAAAACCCATTCCATAGTCATTTGCGCCCAAAGTATATATCCTGCACTTGCATGCATAACTCCTTTTGGCTTGCCCGTTGATCCTGAAGTGTAAAGCAAAAACAACAAATCCTCGCTATCCATGATTTCGGGTTCACACTTATAAGACTCATTTTTCACAAGTTCGTTATAAACATAGTCCCTTCCTTTAATATATTCTATAGGCTCATTATTGCGTATAACTATAAGTACTTTTTCTACACTTTCACACCCTTCATTTAAAGCCTTATCTACTGCAGGTTTTAACATATAAGGTTTGCCACGACGAAAAGCACCATCAGCCGTTACTACAAGTTTAGCTCCTGCATCTATAATTCTATCTCTTAAGGCTTCAGGAGAAAACCCTCCAAATACCACACTATGAATAGCCCCAATCCTTGCACAAGCTAACATTACTATAGCTGTTTCTGGAATCATAGGCATATAAATTACAACCCTATCGCCTTTTTTTACTCCGAATTTTTTAAGCAAATTGGCTGCCTTGCAAGTTTCATGCAATAATCTTCTATAAGTATAAACTTCATAATCCCCCATTTCGCCTTCAAAAATCAAAGCAGCTTTATTGCGTCTTGTTTTCATATGACGATCAAGACATTGATAGCTTACATTTAAAGTTCCACCTTCAAACCATTTATAAAATGGAGCTTTATCCTCATTTAGTACTCTTGAAAAAGGCGAAAACCACTCGATCTTCTCAAGTGCTTGTCTTTTCCAAAAACCTTCAAAATCTTCCTTGGCTTCATCGCATAAATCATAGTATTCACATAAATTTTTTATACGAGCATTACGAGAAAATTCTTTACTTGGCTTAAAAAGCTCTTGATTATTTTGATTAAGCATAAAAACTCCTTTATGGTTATTTTTAAACATTATATAAGAGTTTATTTGTATTAAATACAAATTTGAAAAATAATTAAGATAAATTTTATAAAAAATGAGAATATTTGTAATATTTTATTTAAATTTTATAATGTATGTTAATTTAAGAAACATATTGCATCTTCATAAAAATAAATGCTGAGTTCTTCGTATAATTTTAAATCGAATTTTAAAAATTCTTGTTTTTCTAAGGCAAATTCTAAAATTTTATCTTTACAACTTACCCTTATAAAAACATCACTTTTCCTACTTCTAAGTGCTATAATATAACATTTTTCTAAAATAAACTCATAATTATTTTTTGGGATATTTTTAGAATTAAAAAAAGAAATTTTATAAGGATCAATTGCAATTTTACTTGGAGGTTTTTTAAAATCTTTATATTTTTTACAATTACTAAAATCTATAAAATTACAAAATTTCACACCTTGATTTTCTAGCTCAAAAACATTAGTATTTTCAAATTCTAAAATTTCTCCACTGTGTAAATAAAGTTTTTTTTGAGCCAAAGAATCTAAAAAATGTTTATCATGACTTGCGATTAAAAAACCTGTATTGAAATTTTCGTGCATTTTAAGAATAGCTTTTTTAAATAAAAGCGTAGTATTTTTATCCAAAAAAGCACTCGGTTCATCAAGTAAATAATACTTCGCTCTTACGCTTAAAGCTATAGCAAAAGCTATTTTTTGACTTTGTCCTGATGAAAGTTCATTAGGATATTTACTTAAAAGACTTTCATCTAAATTTAAAAACATCAAACTTTCTTTTATACGTTCTTCGATATCTTCTTTAATCCCATAAGTTTTTAAAGTAAATAAAAAATTTGCCCTTACGCTACGATTTAACAAAATAGGCTCTGGAAAAAGCAAATAAATTTCACGCTTTTGTTTATTATTAAGTTTAAAATTTCCAAAATAAGAAATATTTTTTGAAAAATCTCCTTCTAAAAATTTTAATACTCTTAAAAATGTAGATTTTCCACTTCCATTCGATCCCATTAAAATGCTAATTTTACTAGTATCAAGTTTTAAATTTTTAATTTTTAAAACTTCTTTGTTTTGATAGTTGAAAAAAAGATTAGAAATTTCTATCATTTTATGTTCTTTTGAGTTTGTGTGTAATGAAATTTAAACAAAAGGCAATGAGAATTAAAACCAAAGCCAAAGCTATACCACTAGCAAATTCGCCTTTGTTGGTTTCAAGAGAAATAGCCGTGGTTATGGTTCTAGTGTCGTATTTAATATTTCCACCCACTATCATCGCTACTCCTACTTCTGCTACAATGCGTCCATAAGCTAGTGCAACGACGCTAATCAAAGCAAAGCGTAATTCATAAATCATCATTAAAACAAGTTTTAAAGGACTTAGGTGAAAAGATTTTATAAGTAAAAAATGTTTTTTATTCATATTTTCTATCAAATTTGAAAAAAGTGCGATCACTATAGGAAGTGCTAAAATAAACTGCCCTAAAATTAAAGCCTTTATAGTAAAAAGTAGTCCAAATTCTCCCAAAGGTCCTCGACTTGAAATCAGTGCATAAAGTATAAGTCCTACTGCAACTGTTGGAAAAGAAAGGCTAGTATCTATGATAAGTTTTATAAAGCGTTTAAATTTAAAATCAAAAAAGCCTAAGATAAATCCCAAAGGAAAACCTATGAGCAAAGCTAAAACTATAGAAATACTTGAGCTTAAAAGTGTAGTTTTTATAGCTGAAATTACACTTTCATCAGCATTAAAAAGTAAAAATAAAGCTTGTTTAAAACCATCAAAAATATAATCCAAAAATATCCTTTTTAAAATAAGTAATTTTAGCATAATTATGCTAAAATATTTTTTTATGTAAATTTATAAGGAGAAAAAATGAAAAAAATCATTTCTTTAGCCCTTGCTTTAGCTTTAAGTGCAAGTGCAGCAGAACTTAAAATGGCAACCACAACAAGCACTGACAATACAGGACTTTTGGATGCTCTAAAGCCTCTTTATGAACAAGAAAGCGGCAATACCTTAAAATGGGTTGCAGTAGGAACAGGTGCGGCTTTAAAAATGGGTGAAGATTGCAATGCTGATGTACTTTTTGTACACTCTCCAAAAGCAGAAAAAGAATTTATAAAAAAAGGTTTTGGCGTGGATAGAACCCCTGTGATGTATAATGATTTTATCATCATTGCGGATAAATCAATAGCTTCTAAATTTAAAGGCAAAAATTTAAAAGAAAGTTTAGAACTTATCAAAAATGAAAAACTCACTTTCATCTCAAGAGGCGATAAATCAGGTACTGATAATAAAGAAAAAAGTCTTTGGAAAGATCTTGGTGGTGTGCCTGAAAAAGAAAACTGGTATCAACAAAGTGGACAAGGTATGCTAGCAAGCATTAAAATCGCTGAAGAAAAAAAAGGTGTGATTTTAACTGATCGTGGCACTTATATCAAATATGAAGCCAGTGAAAAAGGAAATCCAAGTTTAGTCATTGTAAATGAAGGTGATGATAGCCTTAAAAATTTTTATTCTGTTATAGCAACAAATCCTAAGCATTGCAAAAATGTCAATTATACTGAAGCTAAAAAATTTATCAATTGGCTTACAAGTGACGATACTTTAAGTTTTATTAGCGGATTTAAATTGCTCTATAAACCTTTATTCGTAGTTGATGCAAAAACAAGGAAGGATTAAAATTAAGCAGGTTTTAGCCTGCTTAAATATTATTTTTACTTATTGTAACTTTTTTATTTATTTTTCAATACTTTTAGCTTATTTAAATTTCTTCTTTAGATATAATAAAATCAATAATTAAATATACAAGGTCAAATAATGTTCAAAGTGGATTTAAATAGTGATTTAGGGGAAAGTTTTGGCGCCTATAAAATGGGAATGGATGAAGAAATTTTAAAATTTGTAAGTTCAGTAAATGTCGCTTGTGGCTTTCATGCGGGTGATCCTTGTGTGATGGATAAAACCTTAAATTTAGCCAAGCAAAATGGTGTTTGCATAGGAGCACACCCATCTTATCCTGATCTTTTGGGTTTTGGAAGACGCAATATGCAAATAAGCTTTGAAGAGGCTAAAAACTATGTCTTGTATCAACTAGGAGCTTTATTTGGCTTTGCCAAGGCAAAAGGTATGAAAATACAGCATTTTAAAGCCCATGGTGCACTTTATAATATGGCAGCTATTGATGAAAATAGCTATCAAACGCGTGATAAAAATGATAAAAGAAAGCAAAGTTACAAGCATAAATGGCAAAGAAATTGATTTAAAAGCTAATAGTATTTGTGTTCATGGGGATATGTAAAAGCTTTAGAATTTGTTAAAAAAATCAAAGAAAATTTAGAAAAAGAACAAATTTAAATTTGTGCTTTGGAAAATTTTATATAGGTTTTAGCAATGTTTAGTGTGCATTTTAGTGGAAGTAAAGTTTTGCTTTTGCTTTTTAAGCAAGAAATTTCATCTCAAATTAATGCTTATGTTTTAAGTACAGAGCAAAGGATACAAAAAAAGTGAAATTTATGGTATTGATGAGTTAGTAAGTGCTTATGCAAGCTTGCTTATATACTTTAATCCTTGTATACTTTCTTTAAATTCTTTGCTTGATTTTTTAGAAAAAATTAAAAAGGATATTAAACTTACGGAGCAAAACTCAAGTCTTTGCATAGAAGTTCCACTTTGTTATGATGAAGAATTTGGGCTGGATTTAGAATTTCAATCAAATTTAAAAAGAAGAACTTATATCTCTTCACACTAAGCCTTACTATCTTGTTTTTATGCTAGGTTTGGCAGGTTTTCCTTATCTTGGAGGTTTGGACAAAAAACTTTTTACCCCACGCCTTTCAAGCCCTAGAGCAAAAATAGAAGCTGGAAGTGTAGGTATAGCCAATAAACAAACAGGAGTTTATCCTAATATCAAGTCCAGAGGGTTGGAAAACATTGCTAGAACACCTTTGGAATTTTTTGATAAAGAAGATGAAAAATTCCACTCTTTTAAAAGCAGATATATTTTTAAAATTTAAAGCCATTTCAAAAGATGAATTTTTTTGAGATCCAAGAACAAGTTGCTAAAAAAGTCTATCAAAAGGAAATTTATGAGTATAAAAATTATTGAAGCATTTATAAATTCGAGTTTGCAAGATTTTGGTAGAAAAAAATTTCCTAAATTTGGCATAGCAAGAAGTGGGGCTATGGATGAAGATTCTTTAAGAATAGCAAATATCTTGCTTGGGAACAAACAAGATGAAGCAGGAATTGAACTTTGTTTAAAGGATGGGAAATATAAATTTTAGATGAGAATTATTTTGTTTTAAGCGGGGCTGAATTTGAGGCAAAGCTTAATAATCAAAAAATCAAAACTTACAAGGTATATAAAGCAAACAAAGGCAATATTTTAGAACTTGGTTTAGCAAAAATAGGTTTTCGTTGATATTTATGCGTAGCAGGTGGTTTTGAAGTAAAAAGTTTTTTTAAACTCTAAATCCAATGATGCTAAAATGGGAGTTGGAATTTTTGAAGGAAGAGCTTTGCAAAAAGATGGTATTTTAAAAACTCATGATACTTTTATACCTTTTAATTTAGAAGCTAGAGAATGTGAAAATCCTCTTTTTAAAGGTTCTAAAGAGCCTATCATACGCGTTATTTTAGGAACAAATGAAGATGCTTTTACCAAAAAAGGATAGATACTTTTTTAAATACTACTTATAAAGTAGGTTCAAAAAGCGATAGAATGGCAATTTACGCAGAATCTAGTGAAAGTATAGAGCATAAAAACTCAGCAGATATCATCTCAGATCCTGCGGTTTTTGGAAGCATACAAGTGCCAAAAAGTGGTATTCCTATCATTTTAATTGCAGCAAGACAAAGCACAGGAGGTTATACAAAAATAGCCACGGTTATAGAAAATGATTTAACTTTACTCGCACAGGCTAAGCTAGACTCTAGTTTAAATTCCAAAGCATTAGCATGCAAGAAGCCTTTGAGCTTTATAAACAAAGAGAAATGAATTTAAAGCTATGGATCAAAAAATCAATCTTGATTTTGAAAATTTGATCTAAGCTTTTTCACCATAAATATTGATAAAATATATAGCACCTATAGCCAAGGCACAACCTAACAAAGTAAGTGCATTTGGCACCTCAACTAGTATAAAATAACTACAAATTAAAGCACTAGCAGGGGTAATTAAAACAAAAGAATTTGCCTTAACACTCCCAAAATGCGAATCCTATAATAATAAATACTAGTACCTATAATAGTTGATAAAAAAGCAACGACAAACATACTGATCCAAAATAAAATTCAAAATGAAAAATTTCATAACTTTTTACATCAAACAATACCCAAGAAAACATTAAAACAGAAATGAGATTAATATAAAAGTTAATCGCCAAAGGGTGAGCTCCTTTGGCTTTATGATTAAACACTGCTATTAAAGCCCAAATAAAAATAAAATATTAAATTTACCAAATAAATCTTCTAAACTCCCTAAATTTAGCAAACAAAATCCAGATAATAAACCTAAAAATAAGCCTAGAATTTCACTCTTTGTGATCTTGTGAGTTGATTTTTTATCTTTTTGAAATAATATCGCTGTCATAAATATAAAATAAGAAAAAATAGGAATCATAGTTGTAACCAAAACACCGCCTTTTCCAGCTAAACCATGCTTAATGGCAATAAAAAATACAAAAGTATAAAGCCCATTTAAAATTCCTGCTATCAGCACCCATTTTAAAATAGATTTTTCAAGCCTTAAAAGAATTCTTAAAAAGCCTAATACCATCAAAGAGCCTAGTAAAACAAAGAAAAAACGCCAAAAAGTAATCACAGAAGTATCAGCATAAGCTGATAAAATCTTAGAAGTAGGCCAAGATGAGCCCCATAAAAACATAGCTAAAACAAGCAAGATATACAAATACTTTCCTTGAAATTTTTAAGTCAAATTTTTTTAAAAATTTTTTTCAAGTGTAGTTCATACTCATTTAGATATTTTTCCACTTGAGGATTTTTTACCACATCATTACACATAAAAGTTGGTAAAGCTTTCATACCTATAAATTCATGAGCCTTATGCAAATGCCAATACACCATATCTACACCCTTTCCTTCAAAAAATTCATTTTTATCATTAAAGGCTTCAAGAGGTGCATTCCAAGTGAGAGAAAACATGTATTTTTTACCATGATCTAAACCACCTTTTCCGTAGTTTTTACTAGGATTTTCATGAGTTCTTCCATCATTTTTAAAAAGCACTCCAGCACCCAAACCAAACACTTCATCGATATATTTTTTAACTATCCAAGGCTCGCCCATCCACCAAGCTGGCATTTGATAGATCACAGCATCAGCTTTTATAAATTTTTGTATCTCTTCTTTAGGATCATATCCTTGATCTATGTGAGTTTGATCTACTTCGTATCCTAATGTTTTTAAAATTTCTAAAGCATGATTATGCAATGTTAAATTAAGCTGTCCTTTTGAACTTCCAAATTCTTTAGCACCATTAAGCAAGAGTATATTTTTCATTTTTATCCTTTTTTAAATTTTATGATACAATTATAACTTAGCATAATATCATTTTCAATACAGAAAATAAAGCAAGATACTATACTAAAGGAATGTTAAATGACTAAAGAGAATTCTCAGTGCAATTTCGAAGAATGTGGATTTAACTATACTCTAGCATTAATTAATGGAAAATATAAAATGAGTATTTTATACTGCTTATTTCGCTATGAAATCGTGCGTTATAATGAACTCAAACGCTTTTTAAGCTCCATATCTTTTAAAACTTTAACCAATACCTTAAGAGAACTAGAAAATGATGGTTTAATTATCAGAAAAGAATACGCTCAAATTCCACCCAAGGTAGAATATAGCTTATCCAAACGCGGACAAAGTTTAATTCCCATTTTACAAGCTATGTGCAAATGGGGCGAGAAAGACAAAAAGGAAAAAAATGCTTGAATTAATTGGCGAACTTTCTTTACAAAATTATATGGGAGAATGGCTTGAAATGGCTAGAAAACCCGCCTTTTTTCAAAAATCTTGCCTAAATTCAAAGGCAAAATACGAGCTTAAATATAAAAATGGCGTTCCTTATGTAGAAATTGAAAATTTTTGCAGTAAAGAAAATGAAATTTCAAGCATAAAAGGTAAGGCAAAAATCGTTTCAAATAGACAATTAGCAGTGAGATTTAATATCTTTATGAACCTTTTTAATAAGGTAAATTATGAAATCATTTTTATTGATAGCGAGTATAAAGTTGCAATTGTGGGTAGTCCTGATAAAAAATATCTTTGGATTTTAGCAAGAAATATAATAGATGAAAAAAGTATAAAAGAGCTTTTAAACATCGCTAAGCAAAGGGGATTTGACATTAGCGATGTGATTTTTAATAAGTATTAAATTATTCTTTTGTCATATCAATGACATAGCGAAATTTAGCCTTACCTGAGGTTAGATTTTCATAAGCCTTATCGATTTCTTGCGGTGTGATAAGCTCGGTTTCTGGATAAATTTCATGTTTTAAAGAAAAATCAAGCATTTCTTGAGTTTCAGCAATACCGCCAATTAGCGAACCATAAACCTTCTTACCTGCCTTATGTACAAGCTCATTTATGCCTATATTTACCTTATCTTCCACAGGAGGTAAGCCAACTATAGCCATTTCGCCACCAAATTTAAGTAAATCCAAATAAACAGCAGGATTATAAGGCGTTGGAATGGTTGAGATGATTAAATCAAAGCGTTCTTTTACGGCGTTTTTATCGCAGCTTGTGTAAAATGAGCTTACACCCATAGCCAAAGCATCGGCTTTTTTGTTTTCATTTCTAGCAAAAACGCTAACCTTTGCACCCATTTTAACAGCGTATTTTACAGCCATCATACCAAGTCCGCCAAATCCTGCTATAGCAACGCTTGAACCTTCTTTTATCTTAGAAAATCTTAAAGGCGAGTAAGTGGTAATGCCCGCACAAAGCAAAGGTGCAACCTTATCCATCGGTGCATTTTTTGGCACACAAATGGCAAATTTTTCACTTACAACTATGTTGTTTGAGTAGCCCCCATAAGTGTTTTCATTGCCGTGAAATGCATCACAACTATTGTAAGTAAAGATGGTTTTGCCATTTTCGCAAAACTGCTCTTGTGAGCGTTTGCAAGCATCGCATTCACCGCATGAATTTACCATGCAACCAACCCCTGCGTAATCTCCTACTTTAAATTTACTCACATTTTTACCCACAGCGATAACTTCTCCTGCTATCTCATGCCCAGGCACGCAAGGATAAGTAGCTTCTCCCCACTCGCTTCTTGCGGTGTGAATATCGCTATGACAAATGCCTGCATATAGGATTTTAATCAAAATATCATTATCGCCAATAGCGTGGCGGCTAAATTCAAAGGGTGTAAATTTCGCATCTTTACTAAGCATTGCATAGCCTTTACTTGCAATGCGATTGTTTTCTAAAATTTTGTATTGCATTTTTGCTCCTTTTTTGATTTTTTATAATTATAAAACATTAGAGTAGCTATAAGTCAAGAGAGAAAATAATTTTTAAAAATTAGAAAAATACTTGATGTGTTAAAATTTTTTGATTTTTTAACGTATTTTTTTTATAATGTTAAAAATCTTTAGAAATTTTAAAATATAAAAGAATTTATACAACCAAAGCTACTTCTAAATATAAAGAAATTGTGTGATAAAGGGGCGATTTTAAATGAATGGAATATATAAAATAAAACAAATTTTTATAGCGAAGATTTCTTAGAGATTTTATTTTTTTATCCTTAAACAAGGATAGAATTTTTAATAAAATATTAAAAATTTATAAAAATTTAATATTTTTAAAATATATCAAAATGGATAAAAATCATTATTATATAAATATAAAACTTTTAAGATTTTTTAAAAAGGAATTTTTAGATGCAAAGCGAAAAAAGAATTTTAGAAAAAATTAAAAATATTGCTTTTATTTATAAGCAAATTCGTCTTATAACACTTGAAGGTTCAAGAGTAAATAAGAAAGCTAAAAAGGATAAATATCAAGATTATGATATTTCATTTTTTCTAAAATCTAAAAATTTGAGAAAATTATTAAACCTAAACAAAAGCAAAGATATCAAAAAAGCAAAATTACCTAAATTTATTAAAAATTTTGGAAAAATTTTATTTTATCAAGCGCCTGAAAGCTTTGAATTCTATAAAGCTGATTTGCCTAAAAATTGGGTGAGTTTTTTGGTAATTTTTAAAAATGGAGTGAGAATAGACTTTAAATTTATCCCCTTAAAATCATTGAAACATTATTATAAATTTGAACCTTTAAGCAAAGCGCTTATAGATAAAGATCAAAGATTTAAGAAAACTCAAAATGAGAATGTTTTTTGCATTAAGAAACCAACAGAAAAAGATTTTGATGAAATATGCAATGAGTTTTATTTTACTTTTACAAAATTAGAAAAAGCTCTTTTAAGAAAACAATTTATAATGTCAAATTATTTGTTAAATTCTATGCGTGAAACACTTTTTGATAT
This sequence comes from Campylobacter sp. BCW_4323, assembly GCF_001763115.1. Taxonomy (NCBI): domain Bacteria; kingdom Pseudomonadati; phylum Campylobacterota; class Epsilonproteobacteria; order Campylobacterales; family Campylobacteraceae; genus Campylobacter; species Campylobacter sp. BCW_4323. The sequence goes on from NZ_MJYC01000064.1 coordinate 99,942, forward strand.
GCTTAGTTTTAAAGTCGGACTTAAATTTGGTTTTGAAATTTGGCTAGGTAAACAAAATACTGATATTCTAAATTTTTTAAAGCAAAAAGAAATAAAAATTATCTTAAATTCTTTTAATACTACTTCACTTGAACAAATTGAAAAAACAAGAAAAAAGCTTGAAAATTTATTTCACAAAAACACCAAATTTGTAGCAAAAAAGAATGACTTTAAGCTTTTTTCTTATCGAAAAAATGTAAAAAAATATTGCAAAATTTTAAGAAAATTGTAAAGTTATTTTATTCTTCTTTAATAAAAACTACTTTTATTTCGCATTTTTATAGTCTTTAAGTTTTTTTAAACTGATATATTTAAAAATAAGTGCAATTTATACTAAAGTAAAATATTTTAACTTATACTTTGCACTTTAACTTTCCTTTTTTATCAAAAATCTTTATCTAAAACATATTTTTTATCTATTAGAAATGACTTTTTTAGTTTCTTATTTTCTTCTTTTTTGCTTTGTATATAATATACATCTTTTGCATCTGAAAGAATATATAAATCTTTTACTTTTAAACCTTCTTCATTTTCAATAAAGCTGATATTATTATCTAATAATTTATTTTTTACAATTTTATTTTTACTTAGTGTCATTTCTTCTACCTTAAAATTGCCTATTTTCAAATAAGAAGTAATATTTTCATTTAAAAACATAATAGATAAAAATAAGATAATAGTGTTAATCAAAACAAAAAATTTAAAACTTTTAAAGTCTTTAAAACACAATTGAAGACTAAAAAATATAAAAATAATTAAATGACCAATACCCAGATAAATACAATTAACTTCTTGAGATTTGATGATGATAAAAATACTAACAATGATCATAGATACATACATAATAAATATTAATATGGTTTGTAGCATAAAAGTTTCTATTTTATTTAATGAAATTCTATATTCTCTCCCAAAAAAATATAATGCACCATTTGCAACTATAAATACAATAACAATAGATATTAATAATAATATATTAGGTTTCTGTAATGTGATAAAAGTGATAATGGATGAAGCAACATAAATTATAAAAGGGACTCTTATTGGTATTTTAAAATATTGTTTATATAGTTCTCTTGAAAAAGAAAATATTCCCATGTAGAAAAAACTAAAAATTCCTCCAAATAAAACTCCTGTAATCGCCAAAGCAGTTCCCTTTTGGCTATCCAAAAAAGGAATGGTTTTTGTTTGCAAAGAATGTAGAATGAGTATAAAAATAATTATGGAAAATCCAGCCAAAATTGCAACTTGAAATAAATCTTTTGAAGTTTGCAAAATTGATTTTGAAAGTTTAATAAAATCTTTTTTATCTTTTCTTATTTCATAACGTTCCTCATATTTTTTAAATTCAACTTTAGAATTAAACTCAAGCTCTTTTAACTCTGGTTTGGAAATATTTATCATATATAAATCAAAATAAAAATAAATTTCATCTTCTAAATCATCAAATTTTTGGGGATTATTTTTAAATTTTTCATATTCTAAATTTTCAAAAAATAAAATTTATTTTTTTATCAATTTTTCTAATTTTATATTTATTTCTTTTATATTTTTACAATTTGTAATTTTATAATTGCTTCTTTCCTTTTCAAGTTTTTTTATCAATTCTTGACATTCTTGTAATCTTTTTTCTTTTATATTTAATAAAGTTTTAAATTCCATTTTTTAATCCTTTCATTCAATAAAAATGCAACATAAATTTTTAACATAAAAATTATAAAGTCAAGCTATCTAACACAGCAATTGCATTTAAAGCCCTTGGATAGCCAATATATGGAATAAGAGCTGCAATGATATTTAGCAAATCTTTTCTACTTTGTCCCATGTTAAGATTGCCTTGTATGTGAGCTTTTACTTGATTATCTAGCCCACCAAGTGAGATAAGATACACAAGGGTTAAAAGCTCCCTAGTTTTTAGATCAAGTCCTGTGCGTGTATAGTAGTCTCCAAAACAATTCGCACTCAAAAAATCATTTATAAAAGCTTTATCTTCTGGAGTAGATTCTATCATTTTAGTGATATTGGCTTCACCAAAAATAGCATTTTGTATTTCCCTGCCTTTTATTTTGCGATTTTCTTGCGTAGTGGTGTCTTGTGAAGTCAAAGATAAGGCAATATTTAGTTTTTTAAATGCTTTATTACAAAGACTTAAAAAATCACATACTCTAGCAAAACCCACATAAGGCGTGGCTTGATAAATCACTTCTTTGATGACAATAGGACTTATATCGTTCTTGATTGCACCTTGAAGTAAAGCTTTAAACTCTATTTTTCCACCTACTGCTAAAGTAGAAGCAAGGGTGATTAAAAAATATTTTTGTGTATCCAAATTTGCTTTTACAAAACTCTCACTAAAAGTAAAATTTATGTGATTGATAAAATACTCTTTATCACTTGCAAAAAGTTGATCCTTTTTTGCTCCTCCTAAGAGTTTTTCAAAAATTTCTCTTGCTTTTTGTCTTAATTGCATGGTTTTATCCTTTGTGGTTTTTAAAATTTGTGAAAAAAGAGCATTTAAAGATACTCCAAAAACATAAAAGTTTTTATAAAATTTTTGCGTTTTATTTACAAATTTCTTTACTCTCTTGCTTCTTTTAAGGCATTTTCATATTCTTCATCGCTTACAAGCTCAAGCCATTCTACATTTTTACCTTCTTTCTCACCTGTAAGTGCTATGTGTGCTCCACTACTTGTATTAGTTGCACCATGAAAATGCTTTACTCCTATAGGACAGCTTATCACATCGCCTTTTTTGACTATAAAGGCTTTTTGACCTGGAACTTTTGTGATGATTTCACCCTCTGTTACGATTAAGGTTTGTCCTTGAGGATGAGTATGCCATGCACTTCTAGCACTGGCTTCAAATTCAACCAAAGCCCCGCTAAAATTTCTCCACTCATTTGATTTAAACATCATAGAAACTTTTACATTTTTGCTAAAAAATTTACTATCGCCTTTAAAACTTCCATGAATTCCTTTACTTTCAAGTTCTTGCATTTACACTCCTTTAACAAAACTACATAAAACCATTACAATAAGAAATAAACCAAACTTTTTATTTCCCAACTCTAAGAGCTGCTTCACCGGCATACCGATCCCCTTTGATTATTATTTTTTCTAAAATACTCTTTAAATGATTTAATTCTTCTTGAGTAAAATCAATATTAACAGCATTAATATTTTCTTCTAACCTTCGTAAATTTGTTGTTCCAAAAATAGGCACAATAAATGTTTTTTGCACCAAAACCCAAGCAAGAGCAATTTGTGCCAAAGTAGCATTTTTAGCTTTTGCTATATCTTCTAATGCATAAACTAAATCTAAATTAGCTTTTAAATTCTCGCTTTTAAAACGTGGAACTTGCGATCTAAAATCATTATTTTCAAAAGTAGAATTTGCATCAAATTTACCTGCTAAAAATCCTTTTCCTAAAGGAGAAAAAGGAACAAAACCTATATTTAATTCTTCCAAAACTTTTAAAAGTTCTTTTTCAGGCTCTCTCCACCATAAAGAATACTCACTTTGAACCGCACTAAGCGGAAATACTGCGTGAGCTTTTTTAATACTTTGCACCCCTGCTTCACTCATACCCCAAGCTTTAATTTTTCCTTCCTTATAAAACTCGCTCATTAAGTTAGCAACTTCTTCAACTGGAACATTTGTATCGACTCTATGTTGATAATAAAGATCTATACAATCTGTTTGCAAACGCTTCAAACTACCTTCTAAACTTTGTCTGATTTTACTAAGTGTACTATCGACAATTTGCTTAGCACCCTCAATCCTGACACCAAATTTTGTTGCTAATACCACTTCATTTCTAAAAGGTTTTATTGCTTTACCTACTAATTCTTCATTAATAAAAGGACCATAAACTTCGGCTGTATCAAAAAAATCAATACCAAGATCCTTTGCCCTATGAATGAGTGTTATCATCTCTTTTTCATCTTTAGCTTCTCCATAACTAAAGCTCATTCCCATACAACCAAGTCCTAAGACACTTACTTCCAAATTTCTTAATTTTCTTTTTTGCATTTTTATCCTTTTTTATTTTTTATTAAAAACTGATAATTCTTAATTATTAAAAACATTTTTCTATCATGTTAATTAAAAGTATAAAACCTAACATCTAGTGTAAGTCAAGAATAAAATTAAATATTTTTAAATTTTTACTCGTTTTTTTCGTTTAATATAATCTTTACTTAAAGGATTTAGCTCATCTTTATTTTCCATAACCATTTTTTCATAATAATCTATTTTAAAATCAAGTTTTTTTATAATATTCTCCAATTTTTTCATATCCTTTAGTGTTTTTTCTTTTAATTTGAAAATAATCTCTAATCTCTCTTTTGCCGTATCTTTACCCTTAGCACATAAAAAATATATCTTTTAAGATCCTCGATACTCATGCCAATTTGTCTATAACAATCCACCCAAATCACCCATTCTAAATCTTTTTCACTAAAATAACGCACTCCATTTTTATCTTTTTCCACAAAGGGAAATAAACCTTTATCTAGCCAAAACCTAAGTGTTCTACTAGAAACTCCTGTTTTTCTTTCTACCTCTATGATCGTATAAGCCATTCTAATCCTTTATAAATATAAATTTCATACAATTCAATTTTTAACTAAATATTTTATTATTTTATATTAATGCTACTTTTTAGAAAAATACATATAATTTTCAATTAATATAATTAAATTTTTAAATTTTCAAGATAAAAGTCAAAAAATATTTTATATTTTTTGATAAAATAATACTAGATTTAATTTTAAATTTAAAAATAAATACAAAAAAAGGAAAAAAATGAATAGTATAAAAATCAAACTTTCTCTCATTGCAAATTTAATTGCAATTTTTGCCTTAATTGTTCTAGGTATTGTAAGTTTTTATTTCACAAAAACCTCATTACATGAAACCACTCTTAAAAATCAAATGAACTTGCTTCAAGCCACGCAATCTGTAGTTGAAAATTTCCGTTCTACAAACCAATTTTTTACTAAAAACTTAGAAAAAGATATCACAAGCTTACCTTATCAATCTTTAAATACTGAAGAAAATATTATTAACAATGTCGGTCCTATATTAAAACACTATCGTCATAGCATAAACGCATTAAATATTTATTTAGGTTTAACAAATGGAAAAGTTCTACTCAGCCAAAGATCCAATGACATAAAAATGCCTGAGTTGCGTGATGATTTAGATATAAAGACAAAAGATTGGTATAAAGAAGCTTTAAAAACAAATGATATTTTTGTTACGCCAGCATATTTAGATACAAATTTAAAACAATATGTAATAACATATTCTAAAGCTATTTATAAAGATGGTAAAATCATAGGAGTGCTAGGTGTTGATATACCATCAGAGAATTTACAAAATTTAGTTGCAAAAACTCCTGGAAATACTTTTTTATTTGATCAAAAAAATAAAATATTTGCTGCAACCAATAAAGAATTATTAAATCCGTCTATTGATCATTCTCCTGTTTTAAATGCATATAAGGCTAATGGAGATAATAATTTTTTTACTTATAAACTTGATGGAAAAGAAAGACTTGGAACTTGTACTAAAGTTCTTGCTTATACAGCTTGTATTACTGAAAGTGCTGATATTATAAACGGACCTATTCATAAAGCTGCATTTATTCAAGCTATTGTTGTCATTATTGTGGTAGTATTTAGCGTCATTCTCCTTTATTTCATCGTATCAAAATATCTCTCTCCGCTTGCAGCTATCCAAA